>JACKAC010000002.1:600000-900000 GCA_020635255.1 Ignavibacteriales bacterium | reverse complement strand
GAGCGAGGTGTTTTGCCTCGCTCTTTGAAAGTTCTATAGCCAAATTTCAATAAAATTATTTTACTAAAACCATTCTCTTAATATCCGAAAAATCTCCTGCCTGTATACGGTAAAAATATACTCCGCTCGCCAGAAACGAGGCATTGAATTTAAAATCGTAATAGCCTGCTTCATGCTGTTGATCTACCAGTGTGGATACTTCCCTGCCGGTTATGTCGTAAAGCTTGATCGTTACCAAAGCAGACTTAGGAAGTTGGTATTTTATTGTCGTTTCAGGATTAAATGGATTTGGGTAATTATTCTCAAGCCTGAATTCACCCGGGATCTCGGAAGAAGTTAGATTAATGCCAACAGTATTAGTTTTTATGTTCAGTATAAGGCTGTTTCCCGTAACCAGGGAGTCAAACCCATTATAGGCATATGCCCTGCATGTAACCAGAAGAGTATCCCCGTTTAAGCCAAAATCTCTCGCCATCGAATCGAGATAACTTTTAGTAAATGTGATTGAGTTATCATTTCCATTTGAATTACTATTCAGCCAGCGACTAGCCGTTCCACCGAATTTTTGTGCATGGAATTTATATGTAATGCCCGGTGCGGTTGTGGGCAATGTCCAATAGTATGTGACTTTTCCTGTATCTGTTGGAGATGTATATAGTGTCTGGATACCGGATATTGTAAAAGAGTAAGGATGCAAAACAGGAGGAGTTACATTTATATAATCAACCTTTACTATAGAGTCGGAACCAAGTGAATTACCGGCTCTTAATTTCACGGAGTACTGTCCTATTTGTGAAAATATAAAAGACGGATTCTGAAGGTTCGAGTTGAAATTCTGATTTCCTGTAACAGTCCATTCCCAGCTATCCGGTAAACCTGAAGAAAAATCTACAAAACCAAGAGTATCTCCTACTTCAATCGTGGTGGGTATAGCAATAAAATCTGCGTGGGGTATCGTCTGAACCGGGTTTAATACAGGATCTAAGATAAACAGCCCATATTTCCTATCTGATCCTATTATTAGACCGGAGGGAAACATATAAACTCCCCAGCATCCTTCGTAATTTGTATTGTTATTATCGGGGTAAGTATCATACCAGGCTATTTCAACCGGGTTTGCAGGGTTAGAAATATTCAACACCCTAACCCCCGCAGAGTAATGAGCAATAACAGCAAGCGTATCATATATCTCAACATTATGTACTACAGAGTTTGAAAAACCTGCTGGTTTCCATGAGCCGACCGCAATAATATTGTTCAGATCTTCAATATTCCAGATTTTGAGCTTTCCGGGAGGTGACAACGTTTCATCAGTAGTAAAAATGTATTTCCTGTCTGATGTTAATGCACAATTATGAGTGAAAGGACTGGGTAATGTCTGCCAGCTTGTTATCGTCTGCAGGCTGTCTTTATTTGTCGCGTCAATTACCGACAGGTACCCATCACTAATATTAGCAGCCCATATAGTATCATTCAAGGGACGACAATCGTGGACGTATCTCTCGGTCCATTTTCCTCTTAAAATGGGTTGTTCGGGATTCACTGTAAGGTCTAATATAACTGTTCCATTACCAAAATCAGAGTTAGCGCCGTTTAAATAAAGATACGGTCCGGACTGGGAAATGGTATGCGTAGAGCTATGACCCGGAGCAAGATACTTCCCGACATAATGTACGGAATCAGGTAAATATTGAAGATCGACGATCTGTACACCACTCGTATCCGACTCCGAAACTATATACGCATAATGCGAATATGTTTTCATTTCACGCCAGGTATTTCCAAAATCGTTAGGAGCGCCCCCGGTTGGTACAAATCCAACAAAATTACTTATTCTATCTCTTCTTATTTCATAAAAATAAGTTCCATCATACGCGCCCAGGATCGCATACTCCCTCCCATTTGGTGCTACATATCCCCAACAAGCTGAATATGTAAAAGATGGATTAAAACTGATCTGCTTTTTCATATTGACGCTTTGAGAAAAAACCGGATCAGTTACAAAGTGGAATAAAAATAATAATACAATAAATAGTAGTAGTTTGGGTGAGTGTCTCATTTTTTTAAAATTTAATTTTGAGAAAATTAAATTTGGGCTAAGTTATTAAAATGTAAGCGAATATTTTCATTTATACAAATGAAAAAGCACTCGGAAAAGAGTGCTTTTTCATGTAAAATCTTAAATTTATTTTTAGAATTACTTCACCAACATCATTCGCTTTATATCTGTAAAATCTCCTGCCTGTATACGGTAAAAATATACTCCGCTCGCTAGAAACGAGGCATTGAATTTAAAATCGTAATAGCCTGCTTCATGCTGTTGATTTACCAGAGTGGATACTTCCCTGCCGGTTATGTCATAAAGTTTGATCATAACTAGCGCGGATTTTGGAAGTTGATATTTTATTGTTGTCTCAGGATTAAATGGATTCGGGTAATTATTCTCAAGCTTAAATTCACCCGGGATCTCCGAAGAGATCAGATTAATGCCAACGGTATTAGTTTTTATATTCAATATCAGGCTATTTCCGGTGCTCAGCGAGTCAAAACCGTTATACGCATATGCCTTACATGTTACAAGAAGAGAATCACCGTTCAGACCGAAATCTCTGGCTAGCGAATCCAGATAGCTCTTTGTGAATGTAATTGAGGTATCGTTCCCATTACCGTTACTATTTAATAACCTGAATGCCGTTCCACCGAATTTCTGGGCCCTAAATTTATATGTGATATTTGAGCCACTCGAAGACTTCGTCCATTTATAAGTTACCTTGTTTGTATCGGTAGGAGTTGTCAGCACTGTCTGAATGCCAGACAATGTAAATGAAAACGGATGAAGCACTGCCGGAATCACATTAATATAATTTGCCTTTACCAGAGAATCGGTTCCAAACGAATTACTAATCTTTAGCTTAACCGTATACTGCCCAACCTGGGTGAAATGCATTATTGGATTTTGTGCTGTCGAATTAATAGTTTGATTTCCCGTCGCGGTCCATTGCCAGCTGTCCGGGACTCCAGTGGAGACATCGTAAAACTTCACACTGTCACCAACTTCTACTGTTGTCGGAGTTCCAATGAAATCTGCAACAGGTATTGTCGGTGTAGGATTTAGATCCGGACGTAAAACAAATAATCCGTACTTCTCATCCGATGCTATAATGAGCTTGGACGGAAACATATACACGGCCCAGTTTCCGTCGTAGTCGGTGACATTATTATCCGGAAATGTATCGTACCATGCTATTTCGACCGGATTAGTAGGATTTGAGATGTTCAGCACCCTCACTCCCGCAGTATAGTGCGCGACCACTGCTAATGTATCATATATCTCGACATTATGCACGATTGCCGTCTCAAATCCAGGCGGTGCCCATGTATTCTGCAAAGTAATGTTGTTTAGGTCCTGTACATCCCATACTTTTAATCGACCGGGATGTGTATTCTCATCTGTCACATACGCATACTTTCTATCCGGTGTCAGAGCGATATTATGCGGTGAAGGGAAAGGCAGGTTCTGCCATTGCGTTATCGTTCTAAGGCTGTCTTTATTCGTCGCATCTATCACTGTCACAAATGGATCCGATATATTACATGCCCATATAGTATCATTCACTACTCTGCAATCATGCACATAAAGATCATTCCATTTACCCCTTACAACAGGCTGTTCGGGATTAGTAAGATCCATTATCACGGTACCGTGCCCAAAACTAGAATTTGCACCGTTCAAATAAAGATAATGTCCCGATTGTGATATAGAGTGTGTTGAACTGTGCCCGGGCGCTAGGAATTTCTTCACATAATGCACCGAATCCGGTAGGTACTGCAGATCGACTATCTGTACACCACTCGTATCCGCTTCTGAAACAATATATGCATAATGCGAATACGTTTTCATTTCACGCCAGTAATTTCCAAAATCACCCGGATTTGCTCCTGTCGGCACAAAGCCCACAAAACGTGATGTTGTATCGTTCCTTATCTCATAAAAGTAAGTTCCGGTATTAGCTCCTAATATAGCATATTCTTTATTGTCCGGCGCAACGTATCCCCAAAGAGCAGAATAAACCCATTCCTGGAGAGAGGGGTTCGCCGGGTTGAACTTATTCAAAAGTGTCATATTACGTCCCTGGGAAAATACAATCATCGGAGTGAAAAGAAGAGTGATCAAGAGAAAATTCCTGTACCAGTATCTCATTTTATAAATTTGTCGATTAACATAATTTTAAAAAAGTAATTTATTATACAATTTTAGAACATGTAAAAACATTCAAAATAAATTGAATAAGAATCATGATCAACGGTAAAAATATAAATCTTTTTCGAAAAAACTTTTTGGATTATACATTTTAGGCCATTTAAAACTATACACTGGTAAAAACCCCCAGATCAATTTCTTCTTTTTTAATATTTCAACATTTTCACTTTCCAAAACAATCAATTTTTCTTGATCTGAAGACACAACTATATTTTGGATATCTGACTTAACGCGTTCACTTGTTAGAGGCTCATAAATTTTTCCAAAATTAATTTCATTATTAGAGTATGTAAAAAGGTATTCACTACTTTCATCCCAATAAATTCTAATATTTGAATTTCTCGGATAATACGCAATATAATCATCTAAATTTACTGATGAATCTACTTGCCAACAATAGACTCGGCCTGATTCATTGTTACTTGCAATATAGTGATTATTTGGACTAAAACTAAATAAGTATTCAGACCAGAAGTTTGGTTTCCTACTAGAATGCTTATAATATAAGACCTTTTTCTTCTGCAGATCATAGTAAAAGATATTAATTCCATCTGTATTCAGAATAAATGAATTACAGTCGTTACTGATTGAAATTTCAAATGGAAAAAAAGATTCAAGTGTAAATGGAGGAATTCGAAATCCTTCATTTGTTTCAGTAGAAAAAATATTTAGGGAATAACGATAAGAATAATCTTTATTGTCTGTGGAAAATAATAGATATTTAGAATCCGGTGTGAATGCGACCGAGTAAGCTATATGACCACCACTGCTTCCAAAAATATTTTTTTCTTTCTCTTTTATTTTTGCATTTTTCTCTAAAGTAAAAAATGGAACAATATCATAATAAATTGGTTCCAATAATTGCGAGAATTTAAAAAAATACATATCTAATTTTCTAATTAAAACAATATATTCTCCATTTGGACTTACAAAAGGGGTAATACTATTCCCTTCATCTAAATAAAAATCCGAATGCTTAAATTCAAAAATTCTAAAATATAAGTTGTTTAAATCAAAAATAAATAATCTTTGATATTTACGATCAAAATCAAAGTCATGTATAAATAAATATCTAGAATTCTCACTAAACAATAGGCGACGTGTGTTCCAAGAGGATTTAAACAAGCTAATTTTTTTTACTAACTTCATTGAATCAAGATTATACAAATAAAATTGTCCATCACTTGTAATCATCGATAACCATGATTCATCTGGGCTAAACTCTACTCTGGAAACACTATAATCACTAATTCCATTATTAGAATACAATCCGGTTCCATAATTTGTTGGAAAACTATCTAAATAACTATTAGAAATTTCTTGGGCTCCTACATTATACAAATAAGATTTAGAAGAATCACTCAAAAAAAACCATGAAGCATTTCTACTAGGAAAATAGGATTCAAATGTAATATTGGGTTCATCGATAACGCTTAAGTTTTTTAAATTCCAAACTTTTAAATTTCTGCTATCATTAATACTAATTCCAAGATGATCTTTATAGTTGACAAACCAATTACTATACTCTATATCAATACAATCTTGTGAGATTAGGATATCTTTAGGCGGGAAAATAAAGATAAGAGAAAGAATAAATATAACTAGTAGTAATATAGTCCTTATAATATAAAGATTTAAGCTCTTCTTTAATAATTTACGTATATTTAATTCAGATATTAAATTTTTTGACGCAAATTTTTTTATGAAGAAGTATTTCTTTAAGGGAATTCGAAATTTAGTATATACACGGCTATTCTCTAGATATTTAAATAACAACTTATTTGCCAGTTCTTCATTTGTTTCTATATCAACTGTAGCTTTTTTTATAGCAGGTACAATATAATCGTGAGCTAAATTTATTTTATTTCCTTTCTCATAAACAATTATATACTCTTTAAAACACTTTTCAATAACCTTGTAAAATATTTCCTCAAACTGTTTACCATCATCAACTAATAATTTTTTATCGTATTTAACAATTGTTTCTTTTGTTTCCTTTAAAAGACGGATAATTGTTTCACCTTCAGATTTCTTAGCATCATTTTCAATAGAACATAAATTTCTTAAGAAAAATCGGCAAATATCCTTTTCTAGTGATTGGTTCGTAGTTACTGTTATATTGATTATGTAATCTTTTATAAAATTACTAAGTATTGTTGATGCTCTTCCCGCTGTTTTATATAGATGTAAATCCAAAATTTGGTTTTGATCTAAAATTTGTCCAACGATTTGTATTTCGACAGGACTTATTAGACCATTATTTGACAAATCACTTATAACCTCTTTGCATAAGGATTCAGAAATATTTAGTTTGTCCTTCCTTACCATTTTTAAGAAAATTTCAGATGCAGTTTGCGAATCCCATTTTTTTAATCTCATACTGAACCGGTGATCAGTAGGTTGCTCAATTTTAGGAGCGAATTCTTGCAAATCATCAACAAAATCTTTTCTTATTGATATAAAAATTGAAATATCTGTCCCGGCATCCAACACCAAACTTGATAACTCTTCAATTATCATGCTTCTTTTACTAAAGGATTTTACAGATACAAAAAATTCTTCAAATTGATCTAGAATAAAAATTACCTTCTTAGTCTTATAGTTCTTAATCAAATATGTTTTAATATCCTCTCTATGCTTAGTGTCTTTAAAAAGAACATCTTCAATTGCATTTATTGGGTTACTTTTAACTGAAGAAATATAAAAGATTAGTTTATTAGCTGATGCAAAATTAGACATTACACCGGCTCTAATTAATGAGGTTTTTCCAACTCCAGCTTCGCCGCTTAAATAGCCGAACTTGAAGTTATCAGCATCTATGATAGAATTGATTTTTAATACATCCGAATTCCTACCAAAAAGTTGTTCACCTTGTTCAAAAGGTTTCAAACCCCTTATATAGGATTTAGAATGTACCCTTAAAGAATCAAAATTAGAACTGTACTTTTTTCTTTTCCTATTTTTATAATAATTTACAAGTAAAAAAATTGATGCAATTATAGTTAATGAAATTCCTATTATAAATATCAAAATATCAGAAAACACCAGGGATAAAAGAGTAATTAAAAAACTAATGATAATAATTATTCCATTAAATTTTTTTAACAACTTAATAAGTGACATATACCCTTTAATAATTAATTTTACTGTGTTATTACTTTAATTTAATATTTTTTTATTTTAAAATAATTATAAAAAAAAGCACTCAAGAAATGAGTGCTTTTTTGTACCCCCGAGAGGATTCGAACCTCTAAATGCAGATCCGTAGTCTGCCGGTTTATCCATTAGCCTACGGGGGCAAAAAATATGAAATTAACCAGTATTTATAAAAAATGCAGTCCGTTTTCACAGACTGCATTTACCAGATAAGTAATGCCTGTTACTATTGCCCTAAATAGGCTTTCAATGCTTTGCTTCTAGATGCCTGTCTTAATCTTCTTATCGCTTTTTCTTTGATCTGTCTCACACGCTCTCTTGTCAGTTTATACTTGTCACCAATTTCTTCCAATGTTAGCGGATTTTCCTTTTCCAATCCGTAATACAATTTTACAACTTCCTTTTCTCTTTGTGAAAGCGTATCGAGCGCTCTCTCGATCTCGATCCTCAACGAATCATTCATGAGGTCCGTATCGGGAAGTTTCTCATTCTGGTTAGGCATTATATCAATAAGCTTTGTATCTTCACCGTGAATGCTCGGAGCATCCATTGATACGTGACCGCCGGAATTTTTCAATGTTTCCTGAACTTCATAAACACTCATATCCAATTCTTCCGCTATTTCAAGAACGTTAGGTGTTCTTTCGTTGTTTTGCTCGAGCTCACTGATAGTCTTTGATATCTTACTCTTTTGCTGTACGATATTAAGAGGAAGTCTTACAACCCTCGACTGCTCTGCGAGAGCCTGAAGTATTGACTGCCTGATCCACCATACCGCGTAAGAAATGAATTTGAATCCCCTGGTTTCATCGAACTTCTTTGCCGCTTTAATAAGGCCTAAATTGCCTTCATTGATAAGGTCATTGAGAGATAATCCCTGGTTTTGATATTGCTTTGCAACACTTACGACAAACCTGAGGTTTGCTCGTACCAGTTTATCCAGAGCTTTTTTATCCCCTTTCTTGATCGCCTTTGCGCATTCTATCTCTTCTTCAACAGTTAAAGGAGTCGTCTTACTGATCTCCTTTAGATAAATATCCGTTGATTGGTTTTCTCTGCTTGTATACTGTTTACCTAGTTTCATATGTTATTAAGCTTTTAAAATTTTTTCCGGAGAATTGTACTTTAAAACTGCTTCTTTACTTACCATCTTTACCCGAAATTTCTTCAAAATATCACCGTATCTACTACTATTTAACGAAAAAATCGGCAGCTTAGTTTCCGAGCATACTGCTACTATTACGGCATCCCTATAGCTTAGGTTAGGGCTTTTTTTTTAATCTCTCTAAGAACATCGGCTATTTTTATCGAGTATCTGTATGGGATTCCCAGAACCGATATCCCATAAAATGCTTTTACTGCTCTATTAGAAGTTCTTTTGTCAGGACAAGCGGCTAGAACTTCCGAAACATTAAAAACCGATGTGTATGAACTGAAAAGACCGATCGTTTTTACTAATATAGATTCCGCTGAGGTACCTTTTGGTTTAAATGTCAAATGGTCTGTAAAAACATCCGTATCTATAAATAGTTCGTAACGGTCTTTCATCACATTTTGCTGATTGATAAAACCTTCTTCGAAAAATCCTTTACTTTTATAGAACCCTGTGACTTATGGAGTATCCGTATCGCCTCGGGAGAAGTGTTCTGAATGCGGGCGGCTTTGTCAATATTACTCTCTTCAGTATTTAGAACAGTTTCTCTCCTGCTCTCTGAAAAAAATTTAGGATAAAGAACCAGATTAATATCTATACCTGCTTCCTTATCCCTTTGCGATACCCCCTTTTGTACCTTTTTGTAATATTCTCTTAAGACGGACTTACTTGTTTTAAGGTTTCCGTCAGATGTCAGACGCGAATCCAACTTGAGAGTATTTTTCAATAGAAATTACTTTGTTATGCCCGGGTTATTATACCTCAGCTGTAAAGAAATCTATACTGTCGTCCTCGTGAAGTTTAACTACCGCTTTCTTCCTGTCTGCCCTAAATCCTTCAAACCTTCCTGCGCGTGTGAACTGCGATTTCTTTTTCCCTTTCATCACCATAGTCTTAACGTCTTCTACGCGTACGTTAAACTTTTTCTCGACCGCCTTTGCAATCTCGATCTTATTGGCATCTTTTGCTACTTCAAAAGAGTATTGGTTATTCATCTCCTGAAGCATTGTATTTTTTTCCGTTACAAGCGGTCTTATTAAAACTGTTTTCATTTTTGCTTATGATAAACTTTTACACAAATTTTCAATTGCAGACTTTTGAAGCAGTATCATACCGTTATTGAGAAGCTGGTATGTTGCTACTTTGTCCGATATCTGTACGTCCAGTTTAGGAATGTTCCTTCCTGATTTATATAAATTCTCGTTCTTCTCAGGTAATATAAGCAGAATCTTTTTATCACTGATCTTGAGAAGTGAAAGGATACCGAAAAGGTCCTTTGTCTTTGGAGCTTCAAACGTAAAGTCCTCTACTATCATTATCTCGTTCTCTTTTGCCTTAAGGCTGAGAGCGCTCTTCCTTGCAAGCCTTGCCGCCTTCTTTGGAAGAGATAATCTGTATTTGTGAGGTCTTGGTCCGAATATAGTACCACCACCCTTCATTAGAGGTGACCTGCTTGTTCCCTGTCTGGCCCTACCTGTTCCTTTTTGTCTGAAAGGTTTCTTACCGCCTCCTCTTACTTCTGATCTTTCCTTGGTTTTATGTGTACCCTGTCTCTGGTTGGAAAGATACACTCTTACTGCCTGGTAAAGCAGATGCTCGTTCGGCTCTACTCCAAATACCTCATCCGGCAGATCAACTGTCTCATCAGACTTCTTGCCGTCTATCTTATATACGTTTAATTTCATAAGCTATATGCCTCTCAGATTTAATTTTTGTAGATTTCAACAACGCTGGACTTCACGCCGGGTACCGGACCGCTCAATAGGATCAAATTAGAATCCTCGATCACCTTTACAACCTTTAGGTTTCTTACGGTCTTCTGAACTCCGCCCATTCTTCCTGCCATCTTCATTCCTTTGAAAACCCTTGAAGGATATGAACTCTGACCAATAGAACCCGGAGCTCTTAATCTGTCGCTCTGTCCGTGTGTCTTTACTCCACCGCCAAAACCGTGCCTCTTTACAACACCCTGGAAGCCCTTTGCCTTGGAGGTTCCGGTTACTTTTACATTATCACCTTCCTTAAACATACTAACCTTTATTTCATCACCTTCTTTCAGATCTCCAACCGGGTAGTCTCTTATTTCCTTTACTATGCTCGGTGCGTCGATCTTCAGCTTTTTATATACGCTCTTTTGAGGATTCTTTACCCTCTTTTCCTTCTTTTTACCGTAACCAACCTGTACGGCAGTATAGCCGTCCTTTTCGGCGGTCTTTATTTGTGTTACGACACATGGTCCTGCCTCAACTACAGTACAGGATATAACATCACCCTCAGGAGTGAAGTATGTCGTCATTCCTAATTTTTTTCCAAGAATTCCAATCATTATTTGGTCGCTCTTTATATTTTGTGAACTCAAGTATAAAACAAAAAGGTACAACCCGGGCTTACGCCCGGGAGTTATACCTTGATTTCTATATCTACTCCGCCGGGAGGATCGAGCTTTGTTAAAGCATCGATTGTCTTATTGGAAGAATTCAGAATATCAATAAGCCTCTTGTGAGACCTTGTTTCGAATTGCTCCCTCGACTTCTTATCAACGTGCGGTGATCTGAGCACGGTATATACGTTCTTCCTTGTAGGAAGAGGTATCGGACCGCTTACCACTGCGCCGGTCGATTTGATAGTCTTTATAATCCTCTCGGTCCATTTATCAAGTAATGTATGATCGTAGGACTTGAGTTTTATTCTGATTTTTTGTGAAGCCAAAGTACGCCTTAATTAAGTGTTATTATTCAATGATTTTTGTAACGATACCTGCTCCAACAGTTCTTCCGCCTTCCCTGATAGCGAACTTTAATCCGTCTTCCATCGCTATAGGTGCAATAAGCTCAACATTGATCTGCTCAACGTTATCGCCTGGCATAACCATCTGTACGTTTTCAGGCAGAGTAATAACACCTGTCACGTCAGTAGTTCTGAAATAAAACTGTGGTCTGTAGTTATTTGTAAACGGCGTATGTCTTCCACCTTCTTCCTTTGACAGGATATAAACCTGTGCCTGGAATTTCTTATGAGGAGTAATGGAACCCGGTTTTGCAAGAACCATACCTCTCTCGATTTCATTCTTATCAACACCTCTGAGAAGAAGTCCGCAGTTATAACCTGCTACTGCTTCATCGAGTTCTTTGTTGAACATTTCCGCACCTGTAACTACAGTCTTTTTGTTTTGTCCTAAACCGATAAGCTCAACTTCCTCACCGACTTTGACTTTTCCTCTTTCAATTCTACCTGTTGCCACTGTACCTCTACCTGTGATAGAGAATACGTCTTCAACTGACATAAGGAAGTTTTTGTCAACTTCTCTTGTTGGCTCAGGAATATAATCATCAACTGCATCCATAAGCTCATAGATCGGCTTGAACCTTTCGTCATCGGCTGGAGCACTTTCATCTACTGCAGCTTCCATAGCCTTTAATGCACTTCCTTTGATCACCGGAATTTCATCTCCAGGGAATCCGTAGCTTGTTAAGAGCTCTCTAACTTCCATTTCAACAAGCTCAAGAAGTTCAGGGTCTGCTGCATCCACTTTGTTCAGGAATACAACGATTTTCGGAACACCTACCTGCCTAGCAAGAAGGATGTGCTCTCTTGTTTGCGGCATAGGACCGTCAGTTGCAGCTACTACGAGAATAGCACCGTCCATCTGCGCAGCACCTGTGATCATGTTCTTCACATAGTCAGCGTGACCCGGACAGTCAACGTGCGCATAGTGTCTCTTATCTGTTTCATATTCAACGTGTGCAGTTGCAATGGTAATACCTCTCGCCTTTTCTTCAGGAGCTTTATCGATATCATCAAATTTCATTACCTTTTTGTTAAGCCCCTTTTTTGCCAGTGCCATATTGATAGCGGCTGTCAAAGTCGTCTTTCCATGGTCAACGTGTCCTATCGTACCAATATTTACGTGCGGCTTCGAAACATCATATTTTTCTTTTGCCATTAATTAGATCTCCTTAATGTTTTTGGATTACTTTTTTATTTTTTTAAATCTTTGTTTTTATTATTTGGTCATTACTTCCCGACCCACTAAAAACTTGTGGGTCAGGGAGGACTCGAACCTCCCACCTCGTGCTTATAAGGCACGCGCTCTAACCGCCTGAGCTACTGACCCAGGATGGAAAATCCTTTTCGCGGCTCTTTGTGCCATGTGGCGCAAAGCCACAAAAAGAATTTTTATAGAGCGTTTCTCGTGTCTGATTGACGAGATTTCCTTGCCTCCGTGTTACCTTTGGCTAAACTTTTGGAACTGACCCTTAACTTTTAAAGAACTGTCTATATTAAGCCGTAACTGCTTCTTTCTTTCCTTTGTACTTCTCAATGATCTGCTCGGATACACTCTTCGGTGTCTCATCATAATGGGAGAACTGCATGCTGTACATTGCTCTTCCCTGTGACATAGACCTTAATTCCGTCGCGTAACCAAACATCTCTGAAAGCGGTACCAGCGCCTTGATGACCTGCGCATCGCTTCTTTGTGACATACCTTCGACTCGTCCTCTTCTCGAACTCAAATCACCCATAACATCACCCATGTATTCTTCCGGCGTTACCACTTCGACTTCCATGATAGGCTCAAGAAGTACCGGGTTTGCTTTTAAAGCTCCTGCTTTGAAAGCCATCGAACCGGCGATCTTAAACGCCATTTCCGATGAGTCAACATCGTGGTATGAACCGTCGTATAATTTCACCTTAATGTCCTCTACAGGATAACCTGCAAGCACACCGTTCTTCATTGCTTCCTGAATACCCTGTGAAACAGGCTGTATATATTCTCTCGGAATAGATCCGCCGACAATAGCGTCTTCGAATATATATCCTTTTCCTTTTTCATTCGGCTCGAGCTCGATCCACACGTGTCCAAACTGCCCTCTACCTCCGGACTGTCTGACGAATTTGCCTTCTTGCTGAACTTTGCCCCTGATAGTCTCTTTATAAGCTACCTGCGGACGCCCAACATTTGCCTCTACTTTAAATTCCCTCTTTAACCTGTCTACAATGATCTCGAGGTGAAGTTCACCCATACCTGCTATTAGTGTCTGTCCTGTCTCTTCATCCGTGCTTACTCTAAACGTCGGATCCTCATCGGAAAGTTTCGCAAGAGACTCACCAAGCTTATCAGAATCTGCTTTCGTCTTAGGTTCGATCGCGATCTGGATAACCGGTTCCGGGAAGGATATCTTTTCGAGAATGATCGGATCTGACTCATCACATAGAGTATCACCAGTTCTCGTATGTTTCAATCCTACCGCGGATGCGATATCACCGCAGTAAACTTCCTTGATCTCTTCCCTGTGATTAGCGTGCATCTGGAGAAGCCTTCCGAACCTTTCCTTCTTTTCGGAAACGGAATTATAAACATAGCTTCCGGCTGCCGCCTTACCTGAATAAACCCTAAAGAATGTAAGCCTTCCTACAAACGGGTCGGTCATTATCTTAAATGCAAGCGCCGTGAACTTTTCATTTTCATTTATCTTTCTGACAATATGGTCATCCGTGTGAGCATGGTGTCCCTCTATCTCGCCGATATCGTTCGGTGAAGGAAGAAGTTCTACTACCTTATCAAGCATGCTCTGTACACCCTTATTCTTAAATGCGGATCCACACATTACAGGAATAATCTTCACCTGTATTGTTGCTTCCCTCAATACATTTTTAATTTCGTCTTCGGTTATCTCCTGCCCTTCGAGGAATTTTTCGAGGAGCGTATCATCTATATCGGATACTGCCTCGAGCAGATTTTGCCTGTATTCGTTAGCTTTGTCTATTAATGAATCCGGAATATCGACGTCTTCATAAGTAGCACCCAGTGTCTCATCATTATACATCCTTGCCTTCATCCTGATCAGGTCGATAATACCTGCGAACATGTCGCCTTGACCAACCGGAATCTGGATCGGCACTGCATTGGCTTTGAGCCTGTCCTTCATCATCTGCACAACATGATAAAAATCAGCGCCTGTCCTGTCCATCTTATTTACAAATGCAAGTCTAGGCACATTATACTTATCTGCCTGTCTCCAAACTGTTTCCGACTGGGGTTCTACACCGCCTACTGAACAGAATAATGCTACCGCGCCGTCGAGAACTCTAAGTGACCTCTCAACCTCAGCAGTGAAATCTACGTGTCCGGGTGTATCAATAATGTTTATCCTATGACCTTCCCACTCACATGTTGTTGCCGCTGAAGTAATGGTAATACCTCTTTCCTTTTCCTGTTCCATCCAGTCCATAGTAGCACCGCCTTCGTGTACTTCACCCATTCTATGAAGCCTACCTGTATAGTAAAGTATCCTTTCAGTCGTAGTCGTCTTACCGGCATCGATGTGAGCCATGATACCGATGTTTCTTATTTTATCTAATGGAGTATTCCTGTCTGCCATCTAGTTTTATTTCCTGTCGTGTTTAATCGTTTGTAAAAATCTTATACCGATATCTATTTACCATTTGTAATGTGCAAATGCCTTGTTGGCTTCTGCCATTCTATGTGTATCTTCTTTTTTCTTAACTGAGTTTCCTTCTCCGACCGAAGCCGCCATAAGTTCGTTAGCAAGCCTTAAAGCCATCGACTTCTCGCCTCTTTGCTTTGAATATGTCAAAAGCCACTTGATAGCAAGAGCAACCCTTCTGTCAGGTCTTACTTCCGAAGGGATCTGGTAGTTAGATCCTCCGACCCTTCTTGACCTTACCTCGATGCTCGGCTGAACATTATTTATTGCCTGCTTGAATGTATCCAGCGGACTCGATTTGGTTTTCTTTTCGATAATGTCGAATGCATCATACATGATCTTCTGAGCCTTCATTCTCTTACCGTCTATCATTATACTGTTTACAAACCTCGATACCATTGTGTCATGATATCTCGGGTCTGGGTTTCTTCTTCTTCTTTCCGGTCTTCTTCTTCTCATTAAGTTTTAAATAGATTAAAAATCTTTTTGTTTTTATTAGCCTTGTTTAGCTCTCTTTGCGCCGTACTTTGAACGGGCTTTCTTTCTGTTCTCAACTCCGGCTGTATCCATCGCGCCTCTGATGATGTGATACCTTACACCCGGAAGATCCTTTACCCTGCCACCTCTGATCAAAACGATGGAGTGCTCTTGCAGGTTGTGTCCTTCACCCGGAATGTATGCTGTAACTTCTATCTGGTTCGTTAAACGAACCCTCGCAACCTTTCTCAATGCAGAGTTTGGTTTCTTTGGAGTCGTTGTGTATACTCTCGTGCAAACACCTCTTTTTTGTGGACATGAATCCATCGCAGGAGATTTACTTTTGTACTGCTTTGGGTTCCTGCCCTTACGTACTAATTGATTAATTGTCGGCAATTTATAGTCTTATGTTACTTAAGCTAATTTTGTAGAAACATAAAAATACCAAAAATAAAGAATTTAGTCAATAATATTTGCCGTATAAATGCATACAACAAACCCAATTGACCGCATTCTGCGATAAACCTTTAAATATTGTTAAATATTGGGTTATTTACAAAAACTTAATAATCAATACTGAGCTTTATCGAGCCGAAGCTGGTATCGTTTATGAAGTTTTCGTCAAGGTGGTTTTCTTTCCTGTAAGCGTACTTAATATCGAAAACAAAATTACGGATCGGTTCCAACCTTACAGATAATTCTGCTACATCAGTGTAAACCCTGTTCCCATCTAAAAAATTCGCGTCCTCAGGATCTATGTCCGGTCTGTACGGCTGGTTTACATTCCCGCCGACGTTCTTAACAAGATCACCGTTTGAATCATATACGTTCTCCCCTTTTCTTATTCTCTGATATATTAGGCTCATTGCGAGCCAGTCGCTGAAATTATATGTAAGCCTGGTATAAATCTGGTCGGCGTTTGGTCCGATAGGATTACCCAGTATCTGACCAAATGATGTATATGTGTTCTTTGGATTGAAGTGTGTGTATACATACGGACGGATGAAAGTGTATTGAAGTGTGAGTGAAACGTCTTTAATACCTACAGGTTCGTACCACATCGTACCGCCCTGTATAGCAACCTTGTTCGATTGTTTGTTGAAATCGGATAATCCGCCAAGCAGACTTTCATCCATGAAGAAAGTTCCCTGGAATTGAAGGTCTTTTATGAAGTGTGTCTGCATATCGAAGAACAGTGTTCCATTATCCCTGTCCTGAAGTGAGTGCTCTACGAATTTGTAAAAAATAAATGGCGTCATATAACCAATGTCTATCCCGCGTGAATATACTACACTCTCACCAATACCGATATCAAATAAATTAGGAATTGAAAATCTAAGGCTATTAAAAGCAATGAACTTTGTGTAGTTGCTGTCCCGGTCGGAATTGTATGGTCCCACAGTTGATGTGGTCATCGAGGAAAAGTGGGCTATGCCATAATCGAATTTCAATTTTATAAAATCCATATTGGGATGTGCACCTCCAAGAGCGAGCGGGTCTGAATAGCTGTATCCATATAATAATTTCTCCCTGCCAAGCTGGACTGAGATATCCATGTCATCCTGCGGCTTCGTTTCATATCTCACGTAGCCATCAATAAAATCATAACTTCTCTCATTATCACTTGTATTGTTTTCTATGTATTTGAAGTTGTATAGTAACCGGGGTTCGTTCAAAACCGCCAAAGCTGAGTCATTGCCGGAAACAACCCCCTTCCTTAGGTAAAAATTATATCCCAGGTGACCAAAGAATGTTCCTTCAAACCGTCCTCCGAAATCATAAAGTATTGCTGTTGCTTTGGTGTTTGGTTTAAATTCAGTTGACAGTAAGCCGGACATAAGGTAATCAAAGAATAAAGTATTGCCGTTACTATTTAGGACATACACATGCTTTTCTTTGTTTGAAAAAATACCGCTCGCGTCAAATTTGCCATGTGAATTTATCAGCACGGCAGTGTTTGAACTGTTCATACGGGACACGTCAAATTCAATCAGATACTTTTCAACAAGAGCTTTCTCTGTCATGCTTAACTGCGATGACTTACTTTCAGCCTCTAACAAATAATCCGTGACTTGCTGTTTGGAAAGATTTGGATCGTAATCGTGTATGCTCGGAATAATTCTTTTAACGCTGAGAAGCTTCAGGAATTTATATACGGGATTATCCAGCGACACGTTCTCTACCTGCGCATTCGCGAACTGTGTCAGGACGAAAAACAGCATTATTGAAGCAAAGTATTTTTTCATTAGCCTTTTATAACTATGTTTCCCGATGTTGCGTTTACAAGTTCTTTCTTAACTGCTTCCAGTACCGACAATCTTGAACTGCATTTCAGTCTTACCTTTTCATCCGAATTGTTGTTCAGAATATTCGCGCCATTCTGTTCGAGTACCTTCATTATCACATTCATCTGGTTGTAATCCGACTCTATCTCAAACTCTTCTGTTACAAGTCTTTCTTCTACTTTAGCTGTCTTTAAACACTCTTCCGTTGCTTCAAAAAATGCCCTTCTTAGTCCGCCAACACCGAGTTTCACACCACCGAAGTATCTTGTAACGATTACACAAACGTCCGTTAATTCGAACTTATCTATAGCATCTAAAACCGGTTTTCCCGCTGACCCGGACGGCTCGCCATCATCGGAATACCTGAAACTATCATCCGTAATACCTAGCCTAAAAGCAAACGGATGATGCGCCGCGTCATAATAAGTCTTTCTCACATTATCTAAAATCTCCTGAAATTTCAATTGAGAATTTATTGGAAAAGCCTGTGCGATGAATTTTGACTTCTGGATCTTTATCTCGCTGACGGCGCTATCCGATAATGTAAGATATGAATCTTTTATTTTACCCATCCCTCTTCACCTATCAGAGGAACGAACTGGAAATTTTGAAATTTCTTTGCACGGAACCTCGGTTCGTCATCACCGCTTCTTTCTATCAATGTCATTTCCTGTACACTCTCGCTACCTACAGGTATTACCATCTTACCGTTCTTTGCAAGCTGTTTCAATAACGCCTTAGGTACTGTAGGTCCGCCGGCTGTAACAATTATCCTGTTATACGGTGAATGAAGCTCCCATCCTTTCGTTCCGTCACCCTGTTTTACATGCAGGTTATAGCCCATTCGTTTTAATGTGTCCTTTGCTTTGTCAGCCAGCTCCCCAATCCTCTCTATCGAATAAACATCTGCGCCCATTTCACACAGTACTGCCGCCTGGTATCCCGACCCCGTTCCGATCTCCAGAACTTTATCTCCTGGATTTACATCCAGTAGCTCCGTCATAAATGCTACCGTGAAAGGTTGTGATATCGTTTGATTTGAATTTATGGGAAGGGCGTTATTTTTATACGCGAGTCTTTGCATGTCTTTATCCAGGAACATCTCTCTCTTGACTTTGCCTATCGCGCCGAGCACACTCTTACTCCGAATCCCCTGTGCCTTTAACTCCTCAACCAGCTTCTCACGCTGGATACTGAACATATCCGACATTAAACTTCTTTCTCCTTTTTTACGTCTTCTTCTTTTTCCTTTGCCTCTTCATCCGGTTCGGTAAAGATGGACTTTATCGAACTCTGCATCGTTTCGCTCTTCATCAGCTCCCTCAGTCTCTTAGCAAGGTCCTTGCTGTCCGTGCACACGTGAAGCTTACCATCCTCCGCTATCGATACATGCCCGGTCTCTTCCGACACAATCACTGCTATTGCGTCCGATATCTCCGAAACACCCAGCCCGGCTCTATGACGTGTGCCGAGACGCTTATCTTTTACTATGTGCAGTTCTGACAGCGGGAGAAGACACCTTGCCGCTTCTATCCTGTTATTGTCGATCACGACCGCCCCGTCGTGCAACGGCGACGTCGGATTGAATATCGATATCAATAGCTCTGTGTTTATCTTCGATTGGATAGCTTCACCCGTCTCGATTATGTTCTTCAATCCCGTCGACCTCTCTATCACAAGCAGACCGCCCCATCCTTTATTCTGCAATTCCGTGCATGCCTCCACTATCTCTGAAATATTCTGCTTCACCTCCGTCTTCGTGAATATGCTCGACACCCTCGTATTACCGATGATAAGCAGCAGCCTCCTGATCTCCGGCTGAAATAATATTATGAAAGCGATCACCCAGATATCTGTCAAACGGCTCAATAACCACCCCAGAGCCTGCATATTGAAAAACTGGGCTATAAATGAAAGTCCTATGATCAAAAGGAGGGCAAAAAAGATCTGCGCCGCGATCGTGCCGCGCATTATCGTATATAGCTTATAAAAAACATAGGTTACTATCAGGATATCCAGGATATCTATTAAACTTATCGATAGAAAACCTATTTTAAATAATTCCATTAATTTCTTATAAGTATAATAAGGACCGAAGCTAAAGTTAACTAATTTTACACAGTATTTAAATATATTTTCAGTATCTTAATTTATTAAATATCTAATATAATTTCATTTAATTTATTACTAATCTTTAGTAGATTATACCGCATATGAACGATACGGAAATAAACAGCGAAAATGCACCGGAAAACACGGGCGCTGAAAGTAAGGTCTATATTCCCAAAACAAGGGAATATTACGCCAAACTGTCCGATTATGAAGGTCCGCTGGATATCTTACTCCACTTCGTTCAGGAAGACGAGCTTAATATCTACGACATTCCTATTCACAAGATCACCAGCGATTTTCTAGGTTATATAGATTATATGCAGTCTCTCGACATAGAGCTTGCCGGGGAGTTTCTTCTCATGGCTTCCGAACTGATGAAGATCAAAGCCCGCATGCTCCTCCCGAGAAAGATCGATGAAGATACGAACGAGATAGAAGAAGATCCACGCATGGTTCTTGTCAGGAAGCTGCTTGAATACAAACGCTTCAAAGACGCTTCCGAAAAAATTGACCACATGGTTCACGAGGCGGCTAAGCAATTCGCCCGCGGTTATAACAAACAGGACCCGCGTGAATTTTCCGACGGCGAAGAAATAGATTACAGCTTAAAGAATCTCACGATACTCAATCTCATTAAGGCATATAAGAGCGTTCTTCTCGGCATTCGTCCAAAAACAGTTCACCCGATCGAACCGCTCGACTTCACACCCGAAACACAGCGCGACATTCTTCTCGACATTGTGCACAGGGAAGGCAGGATAGAGTTCAAAAAACTAATGAAAATGTTCGAGACAAAGTTGGAAATAATTTGTTCGTTCCTCGCGATGCTACAGCTTGCTCTCGAAGGTTTTCTCGAACTCGTGGTCGAACCGAAAGATCTATCGGAATTTTATGTTCAGACTAAAGATAACCAGTTAATTACCGGGCAGGAGTTATGATATCGGCTGAAGTTAAAAATATCGTCGAATCGGTCATCTTCGCCTCAGAAGAAGAGATCACGCCGAAGCAGATAAAAGAAGTTCTCGACAGCTTCCAGTTCAAGACCAGCACTAACGAGATCGAAGAATACATTACCGAGCTGAATAAAGAGTATCACGATGCTCACCGCTCTTACAAGATCATCAAGATCGCCGGCGGATACCAATTCTCGACTAAGTCCGACTATGCAAAATATATCGGCAAGCTCTTCACGGAAAAACAAAAGAAGAAGCTCTCCCCGTCGGCGCTAGAGACACTTGCGATAATAGCATATAAACAGCCCATAACACGCTCGGACATCGAATTCATCCGCGGTGTTAATGTTGATTACATCGTAAACTCGCTCCTCGAAAGAGAGCTTATAACTATAATCGGCAGAGCCGCAACACCGGGGCGGCCCATACTTTACGGAACAACGAAAAACTTCCTTAAAGTAATCGGGCTCGGTTCTCTTGAAGACCTGCCTAAACTTAAAGAGATAAACGAAATCTTAAAGAACGAACATATAGACGGCATTACCGAAGCCGACATCGACCTGTTTAATTCGATCAATAACCCGGAATCCGAAAACGAAGAGCTGGAATTTAACGAAGAAAACGCTGAGCCACTAACGAACGGCAAGAAAAATACCGAAGAGGAGTCAAACGACCCGGATGAAAATATTATCGAGATCGAAACCGACACGGAGGAGACTGAAGATACAGACGAAGATTTTAATTAGTGTTCTTTTTTAATCATGAGTGTGATGGAGAATAAAGTTAGGCTGAATAAGTTCATCGCCAATAATGGCGACATTTCCAGGCGGACTGCAGACGAATTCATTCAGCAAAGAAGAGTGACGGTCAATAACATTACCGTGGATTTCCCTTCTTATGAAGTTGACACAGCCAAAGATAAAGTCAGGGTTGACGGCGAGCTCATCAAGGTTAGAACAACAAACCTTTACATCGCCTTAAACAAACCTGCGGGAGTTGTCTCTACAGTTTCCGATGACAAAAGAAGACCAACCGTCGTTGATCTGGTTAAAGTTAACCAGAAGATATACCCCATCGGAAGGCTTGACTTTGATTCGACCGGCTTGATCCTCCTGACAAATGATGGCGAACTCGCGGATTCACTGATGCACCCTAAACATGAGGTTGATAAGACTTACCTTGTTAAGCTGTCCAAACCTCTTGATGAAAAGCACCGCCATTTGCTGGAAAAGGGTATCATGCTCGATAAGCGGAGGACAAAGCCCGCTGTAATTAAATTTGCGAACAGGCACTCTTTCGACAGGCTATACATAACGATTCACGAGGGGCGTAACAGGCAGATTAGAAGGATGTTCGAACGCTTCGGCTATTTCGTTGATAAGCTCGAACGCACACAGTTCGGACCCGTAAAGCTAGGTACTTTACAGCGCGGCAAATGGCGCTATCTTACTCCTGACGAAGTAAAGAAATTAAAAAAGTAATAAACTAATTTTTAACTCACTTGAACGAACAGAACGAACTCATTAAAAGGCGCATAGAAGAGCTGGAACATATTAAACAGCTTGGCGTCAATCCGTATCCTCACAAATTCGACGTGACCGCAAAGTCCGCTGACGTTATTTCATCATACAAAGACCCGGCTGATGATGACGAGAAGGAAAAGCAAAAAGAGAATATTGTTTCCATCGCGGGAAGGATCATGTCCATTCGTAAAATGGGCAAAGCTTCCTTTTGCCACATAAAAGACGAACAGGGACGCATACAGACTTACATCAAAAAAGATGAAGTTGGTGATACATGCTACGAATTATTCAAACTCCTCGACATTGGCGATATAATAGGAGTAAAAGGTTACCCTTTCCGTACAAAGACTGGAGAAGTATCCATTCACGCCGTCGAGATGGAGATCCTCACTAAGACAATTCATCCGCTCCCTGTCGTAAAAGAGGAAACAACCGAGTCCGGTGAAAAGATCGTCCACGATGCTTTTGCAGACGTAGAGCTCCGTTACCGGCAGCGTTACATTGACCTTATTGTAAATGAGCACGTTCGCGAAACTTTCGTAAAGCGCACTAAGATAATTCAATCCATACGCAAAACCCTCGAAGATAATAACTTTATGGAGGTGGAAACACCAACATTGCAGGTGGTTTACGGAGGTGCTAACGCAAAGCCGTTCGTGACTCACCACAATACACTCGATATGCAGTTATATCTTCGCATTTCTAATGAACTTTTCCTGAAGAGACTAATAGTGGGTGGTTTCGATCGTGTGTATGAGTTCGTAAAGGATTTCCGCAATGAAGGAATAGACCGTACACACAATCCCGAGTTCACACAAGTCGAGTGGTACCAGGCATACGGTGATTTTAATGACAGCATGGAGCTTTTTGAAAAAGTTATTGAGAATGCGTGTTTGGCTGTTCATGACACGACTAAAGTTACATACGGCGATAAAGTAATAGACTTTAAAGCGCCATGGCGCAGGGTAACTATGCCCGAAGCAATAGCGGATACAACAGGGCTCGACGTCCTGAATATGAAACGAAGCGAGATAATCGATTTCTTAAACAGCAAAGACATTCACATTGATAAAACGATAATAAATAATAAAGGGCTTCTTATCGCGTTGCTGTTCGAAGAGATGTGCGAGAATGACCTTACTCAGCCGACATTTGTAACGGAGCATCCGATAGATACTACACCTTTGTGTAAACCTCTGCGCAGGTACAGCATGAAAGACCTCGAAGAGATGAAGGATGACCCTGAGGAAGTTATCTTCGTGGAGCGCTTCGAGCCTTATATAAACTGCTGGGAAATGGGTAACTCATATACCGAACTTAACGACCCGATACTACAACGCAGGCTACTCGAGGATCAGGTTGAGCGAGGCAGAGGCGGCGAGGAAGAAACTCACCCTCTCGATGAAGATTTTATAAAAGCTATCGAAGTAGGAATGCCTCCTACTACCGGAGTAGGACTAGGCGTTGACAGGCTTGTTATGCTGTTAACTAACTCACACAGCATCAGGGACGTACTTTTCTTCCCGCTTATGAGACCTTTAAAAGACTGAAATGGAAACGTACGAGGTCCGGAAAGATAATTTTTTGATTTCGACCGACAAAACGAAACTTGACATCGACATTATTCATAAATTCCTTACCGGCTCATACTGGGCCGGTGGAAGAGCTAAAGAAAACGTTGTCCGTTCTATTGAAAATTCACTTTGCTTCGGCGTTTATGACGAAGTGAAACTCGCAGGATTTGCCCGCGTGATCTCCGATAATACTACCTTTGCTTACATCGCGGACCTGTTCATAATGGAGGAGTACCAGGGAAAAGGTCTCTCTAAATTCCTGATGACTGCTATTATGGATCACCCGGAATTGCGTGTCATGGAAAAATGGGTGCTGGCGACCCGCACTGCTCACGGACTTTATAAGCAGTTCGGTTTTCTGCCTCTCCCCTTCCCTGATAGATTTATGATGAAGAAAAATATTAAAAATTAATTATATCTCTTTAAAATGAAGTATTACAATAACATTACCGAACTCATCGGCAATACCCCCCTTGTCAAGCTCAATAACATTACTAAAGGATTTAAGGCAACCGTCCTGGCAAAAGTCGAATACCAAAATCCGGGCGGAAGCATCAAGGACAGGATAGGTATTTCGATGATTGACAGGGCAGAAAAGGATGGATCTCTAAAACCAGGCGGTACTATTATCGAAGCAACAAGCGGTAATACCGGTATCGGACTCGCACTTGCGGCATCCGTTCGAGGTTACAAATGCATCTTCGTTATGACCTCCAAGGTCTCCGAAGAAAAACGCAGTTACCTCAAAGCACTCGGTGCGGAAATAGTCATTCAGCCTATGACCGCTAAACCCGACGACCCTGAAAACTATGTTAACGTTGCGAAACGCCTCAACAAAGAAATTCCCAATTCCGTCTTTATGTACCAATATTCTAACCCCGGAAATAGTGACGCGCATTATTATACCACCGGTCCGGAAATCTGGAATGATACCGACGGTAAAGTCACACACTTTGTATCGGGAGTTGGCACAACAGGTACGATCGTCGGAGCAAGTAAGTATCTGAAAGAAAAAAATCCGGATATAAAAGTTATCGGTTCTGATCCGTACGGCTCCATATATAAAACATTTCTCGAGACTGGAAAAATACCTGAAGCGATTCCCTATCTTATAGAGGGTGTCGGACAGGAATGTCTCCCCGCTATTGCTAATTTCCAGTGGATAGACGAGATATACAATGTAAGCGACAAAGACTCAGTTGAAATGTGCAGGAGACTTTCCCGCGAGGAGGGGATCTTTTGCGGAGGCTCGACAGGAACTATTGCGCACACTGCCGTAGAGATTGCACGAGATCTCGATGAAAATGCGATCGTTGTGTTTATCGTATGTGATACAGGTGAGAGATATCTTAGCAAATACCACAACGAAAAATGGCTCCGCGAGAAGAAGCTTCTCAACCCGGATACTCTTAATGTCGGCGACGTATTCGATACTAAGGAGACGAACGGCGTTCCGCCTCTCGTTTCGATAGGAAGCGGCTCAAAAGTATATGAAGCGCTCGAACTGATGAATCAATACAACATTTCGAACGTACCTGTAATAGATAACGGTAATTGTGTAGGCTCACTAAACGAAGCCGAAGTGATTTCCAAAGTAATGAATGACAGCGCTGTCGGCGGTGCTGAGATAAATTCGGTCATGGGTGACAAACTCCCCGCCCTCGAGACAGTGGACGCATTTAGAAACGCCCTCGACGTGTTGAAAGATAAGCACGCGGTGCTCGTCACCGAGCAGGGAAACCCTGTTGGTATCCTGAGCAGGTACGACGTGCTCGACTTCACAGGATATTAAAATTTTAAACTTTGACTAATGAGATTTTCAACTAAACAAATACATGCCGGGCAAAAGCCCGAGGAAACCACCGGGGCGGTCATCGAGCCTATATTTATGACCTCCACCTATGCTAACGAAAAACTGGGTGAGACAAAAGGCTTCGACTACGGACGCACAACTAACCCCACCCGCTTTGCCCTGGAAAGAAATCTCGCTGCCCTCGAAAACGGTAAGCACGGTTTCTGCTTCGCTTCCGGCATGGCTTCAATACAAGCACTGATAACTTTATTCAAACCCGGTGACCATATCATCTGCACCAATAACATGTATGGCGGCACATACCGCCTCTACGAGCAGATAATAACACAATATGATATCGAATTTTCTTATGTGGACACTTCCGATATAGAAAATATAATGCAAGAAGTAAAAGATAACACGCGCCTCATATACATGGAGACCCCGACTAATCCCATGCTTGCAATAACCGACCTCGCGGCAGTTGCTGATTTTGCAAAGTCAAAGAAGATAATAACCTGTGTCGATAATACATTTATGAGCCCGTACTTCCAGAACCCGCTCGATTTCGGTATAGACATAGTAAATCACTCAACAACAAAGTACATCAACGGACACAGTGACGTCATCGGCGGATGTCTCATTACATCAAACGACGACTACGCGGAAAGATTCTACTTCTTCCAAAAGTCCATCGGCGCTGTACCGTCTCCGTTCGATTGCTGGCTTATACTCCGCGCGACCAAGACACTCTCCCAGCGTATGCGCGATCATAATGCCAACGCCATCGCTATCGTGGACGCTTTAAAAGACAATTCCAAAATTTCTAAAATATATTACCCCGGGCTGGAATCACATCCTCAGTATGAACTCGCAAAGAAACAAATGCGCGGGTTCGGAGGGATTATCTCACTCGACATGGGTTCGCAGGAAAACGCAGCCGCTGTCTGTAACAACGTTAAAATATTCCAGCTGGCGGAATCCCTCGGCGGTGTCGAATCACTTATTTGTCATCCGGCGTCCATGACTCATGCCAGCGTACCTAAAGAGGTCCGTGAATCGTTCGGCTTAACGGACGGCCTAGTAAGATTATCTGTAGGTATTGAAGATAAAGAGGATTTAATAGAGGACATTCAAAACGCCGTAGATAAGGCAGGCTGATGCTTAATGCTGAGAATACTATTATGCATACTGCTGTTTAGCTCCGTTACCTATGCACAGGGAACAGATTCCGCTTACGCAGATGAAAATTTCGATCAATCCCTCTTCCGTACTCTAAACGGACACCGGACAGGATTACTCGATATCACAATTGCACTCACGGAAAAGCCTGTGACGATCCCCCTGGTATTGATACCGGCTTCCCTTTACACATCAGCTTTGATCAGTGATAACTATTACGATGAAAACTCTTCTTACCTCCTTGCGGTATCCAGTGGTGTCGGTATTGGAATTACAGCGGGTTTGAAATATGTTTTCAAAAGAAAGCGGCCTGTAGAATCTATGGATGGAATTTATTTTGATAAATATTTTCTGAGAGAAAATGATCGCTATTCATTCCCTTCCGGGCACGCAACGGTTTCTTTTAATACTGCCGCGTCGCTGACACTTCGCTATCCCGACAATCCTTATCTCATAACAGGATTCTATCTGCATGCGCTCGCGGTATCTTTCGGGCGTATTTATATAGGTGCTCATTATCCCGGCGACGTTTTAACAGGTGCATTGATCGGAACGGGTTCAGCAGTATTGGTCTTTGCTTTAAGAAAGGAGCTCATCGAGTTTAAAGCGGATATATTTCATCAAAAGGACAGGAAAGAGATAGGCTCGGATAAGACCGACCAGTACGTTGCACTCGGCAGTCTGATCGCAATGGACCTGTTTAACTATTTCATACTAGGTCAGCAAAGCAAAATAACGAAAAATATGCGGATTGAATTTGGTTCGATAGGAAATACGAATACGTTAAACTTCACTTACAACTTCTAGACTCCCCTTCTGTGTCCCCATGCTACTATATGCAGTCTATCTGAATAATTAAAATTATTATCCTTGCAGGCTTCGATAGTCTTTACCCTCAGTCTCTCCAGGTCCAGGTTTGAAATTCCTTCCGGCATCAGAAATATATCCTTGTGTTTAAATCCTATCGTCTCCATCATTTCCTTGATCTCTTTTATATCTTTGCTCCCTGTATAGACGAACTTCCATTGCACATCGACCAGTCCTTTCTTGTGATATTCGTTGATTATCTTCAACACTTTCTCATTATAGCGGTTCTGCTCGTGCATTTTTTCGTATTCTGTATTATACGGTACGGATGAACTCAGCTTCGGGCTTACACTCACCAGGTGAACGTGCTCGATAAATTTCCCCAGGTTTGTTCCGTTCGTTTCGACTGTTATATATACATCGGGGTTTATCTCTTTTAGCTTCTTGCAAAGCTCCAGTAGTTCCTCAGCGTACATCGTCGGCTCACCGCCTGTTATGACAACGTCGTGGCATTTAAGTTTTTTATATTCCTCGGTTATCGCGCCTATGCCCACGTCACCCTTGTTGTCCTGGTTATCTGGGTTCCAGCTTGTGTAGGGAGTGTCACACAGGTTACCGCTGGGGAACTTGCATCGCAGGTTGCAAAAATTAGTCCTGATAAAAAAAGACGGGCGACCCGTCCTTTTCCCCTCTCCCTGGATCGAATAAAATAGTTCTGATATCTTCATAATAAAAAAAGCGGTTAAACTCGTAACCGCTTTAATTTACTAATTTTTTTATATAAAAGTCTAATCTATTTTAGAATTTAATGGACCTGCCAGACCGGTGTAGCTGGTCAGCTCTACATCCATCGAACCTACAATAACCTTTGTTTTTACGAGTACAGGCATTTTCCTTTCATCATCTGTCAGCCATACTATTATACTTCCTTCACTTTTAAAAAGTCCTCCTTCTACGACCATCGGTTCTACTTTGATACACCTAAACTCGCCTGCAGGCACATCTACTTCTTCTTTACCGAGATATTTTACATTTAACGGGTTAACCTTATCATCGTAAAAATTTTCAAGCTTGATTGTCGAACCTTCACTCATTCCGCTGTAATCTATTGTTCGTGCGAAATAAAATGCGCTGAGAATATCATGTACATACATCGGGATATCATATTCACCCTCGAATTTCTTTGGATCGTTCTCGCCCGTGTATGCTTTCACCTTTTTATTCTCATGATCGAATATCGCTTCAAAATCTTTCTTAAAATTACCTTCATGAATGTGCTGTTCGAATTTCCATGGGAATAATCCATCTCTGTCCATGTAACATTTATAGAGATCTTCCACCTTATATACCCATTCGAAGCTCGATGAAGAGTTTATCCTTACCGAAATATCGTAGGCATCCCTGCCGTTAATATTTGCGTAGCTTGGTGCGATCTCCATAGTAGCATGTCCCGCGGTAATAAACCCGTAGTTTATCTCGAACTCCAGCTTCTCGCCCGCTGTGAACGCGTTCTGCTGTATCGTGCGGAATGTTACAGGAGTTTTATTTGTGTCCTGAGCCGATACGCCTCCAGCTATGAACAGAATACTCACAATTGATAGAAATGATATAAGATTTTTTAATTTCATTTTATATGTTTACGTTTTATCTAATGCTGTAATATTTACTATACAAATTTACTGATTTTATTTTAACATATCTTTTACTTTATCTATAACTTCATTTACTTCGATTTTGTTCATTTCGTCCGAATCGTCTTTTGGCGTAAATATATAATTATTATCACCCGGAGGACCCCAGCGTGTGGCATTTATGGGTCTGGAATTTGGATAAAACCCGATTATTTTCTTGTTCAATGCGCCAGCTATATGTATAGGTCCCGTTGAATTTGACATAAAAAGCTGACAGCCGTCTATTAATATCATCAGCTCCCGGAGGTTAATCTTCCCCGTAAGATCTATATAATTACGGTCTCCCGAGATCTGCTTTGCAATATCCTTTTCCTGTTCTGTTCCGGTTATCACTATTTTATAGTCCGGGTATAATTTCACTATCCCCTCATCTATCTCTTTGAATTTCTCTAAAGGCAGGTCTTTTGCCGATCCTCCGCTCCCCGGATGAATTATAACATACTTATCTCCCGTATATAAGCCTTCCGTCTTCAGCTTTTCGAATAGTTTTAGCTTTTCATCGCCTGTGTATTTAAACTTGAATATCTTTGTGTAATCCGTCTCGTCTATAATACTCTCAAGTAAATCCAGGTTATAATCCATTTCGCTCTGTTTACACTCACTCCTGTGCTGTGCTACTCTATGATTGTAAGCAAATGAGTACCATCTTGAGGAAGTACCTACCCTGTTTTCTATACCCGCTCTGAATGCCGCAAGAGAAATGTCCGGTCTGGGATAAGCGTGGATTATAAGGTCTATCCCGGCACTTTTAAAAAATTGCCTGAGATCTCCTCCAGAATTAAACGACTCCTTGAAAACAAGTTCATCCACATCCGGGTAACCTTCTATCAGGTCGCGTATATACTCCGATACCAGGAACCATATTTTGGCATTCCTGAAATTCCTTTTGCATTCGGACACAAGTGGCAACGTAAGCACAACGTCACCAATCCTGTCTGTCCTGCTGATCAGTATATTCTTTATATTACCGGGGTCTATAGATTTTGCCATAAATAAAAAAAACTTTCGTGTAAAATAAAACACTGTAATATTTTACCCGAAAGTTTGTATCGGTTATCTTTAAACTCTATCTGTATGTAATAACTACCGAGCAGGTATTTTTTGTATTATCCCTCACAGCTACCAGGCTGACGATCTTTTCTCCTTTTGCCCAGTCTATTATAGCGTTGCTCTCGCTGACAGCCTCTCCGTCCGGCTTGATCTTATAACCTGCTTTTTCCAGTTCTGTCTTATAAAAATCGGCTATTTCTTGCGTGGTCTTAGGACTTTCAAATGATACATTCGTGCCCTCGCTCGAGGATAGCGATCCTATTACTTTTGAATCCGGTGGCTGGGGTACGTCCGATGGAAAATCGGCAGGCAAACCCTTTTCCATGTCCAACTGGTCGGTCTTGGTTTCACCCTCACGTTTATCACCTGAAGTGTTTCCGTCGGTGGTTTGATCTTTGGTTTCGGTCTGTGTGGTCTTGGTGCTGTCCTTGTTTTCCGTGTCCTTTTTATTGTTACCGCAGGCACAGAAAAAAATGAAAGTACCAAGCATTAAAATTACACTTAAACTCTTCCCCATAAAACTCCCTTTAGATTTAAGTTAATTGTAACACCTTAATGCTTCGAATGTTCCTGCTATCCAGCTCTTGTAGGGACTATTAAAGCACATTGCTATCTTTCCCTTTACGAGACTGTCATTCATCTCTGTAATTACAAGAGCGCAGTTCCATTCGACGCTTACTTTCTCTATCTCCCCATCCTTGTTATAATGAAAATCCCCGAAGTAACCATCGAGGGTCGAGCTAAAATTCGATTTTAATACTTCACCGGTTGTTATTTCACCGGATTTCCTCATGAGGTGAAATGCCTCGTCATTCTCTACGTACCCGCAGTTCTGTTCCGGTTTTTTACTTCCGAAATTAAATACATTGTCTCCGCTCCCCCTCCATTGCTCGAAGTTTATGTATTCGAAATTGATCTCCTTACCCCTGAGCATTCCCTTTAATGGAGTATCCGGAATATCAGCTATGCTAATGTTCTCTTTCCACTGAAAGCCTTCACCGTTTATCGTATCCGGTTTCTTCTCACCATCCCCGCATGAAAGAACAAGTACTGACGTTATTATTATTAGAAGATAACTGAGTCTTTTGTGCAATTTTACAACTTTAAAGATTATAGAAGGATGAGTTAATTTATTTAACTTAAGCAGTTTATGAAAATGCGCATAAAAAGTTAAGTCATAAAATGTAAATAATAACCCCCGGAGAAATGATCTTATGAGATGAAACCCTTACTTATTTTGCCAAATAAGTTTGTTTTAACAACCAATTACACACCAAACGAGCTTCCGCAACCGCAAGTCTTCTTTGCGTTGGGATTATTAAATACAAATCCCCTTCCCATCAATCCGTCACTAAAATCAACTTCTGTCCCTGTCAGATATAAAAAGCTTTTCATGTCCACAAACAGCTTTACGCCGTCTATTTCCTTCACGTGATCACCTGTCCTGCTCTCCGCGTCAAATCCAAGCGTGTAGCTCAATCCCGAGCATCCGCCGCCCTTCACACCTACCCTTAAACCGTAATCATCCGGTATGCTGTTCTCTTTCTTTATTTTCTTCACTTCTTCTATCGCTTTGGGAGTAATATTTACATCTTCTGTTACACCCGGTACGAATTCTTGTGTTTCTATGTTTGACATATTCTTCCTTTAATGATTTTTCTTTCTAAAATTATGCCGCCGGTACTTCTCTTAGATTATTTATTGTTTTTATCACACTCTCAATAGCGTAATCTATTTCCTCTTCCGTATTGAACCTCCCTAATCCAAACCGTATTGACGAAAGAGCAGTTCCCTCGTCCAGCCCTAGTGACATCAGCACATGAGAAGGCTTTTTCTTCGCCGATGTACACGCGCTTCCCGATGATACAGCCAGCTCCGTGAGATCGTGCATTAGACTGCCGACATTTAGCCCCTTTATACTGATATTGATGTTATTTGGAAGTCTTTGAGTCGGATGTCCGTTGAGCACACATCCCTCGATATTTTCCAGGAAGGCGTTGATCATTTTATCTCTCCAGCCTGTCATCTTATCCATTTCTTCATCAAGTTCATTCATGCAAATCTCACAAGCCATGCCTAAACCAACAATCCCCGGCACGTTCAATGTTCCGCTCCTCATTCCGCGTTCGTGTCCGCCGCCGCTCATCTGCTCCTCTACTTCGATGTTCTCATTCTCGGAATTAATGTAAATTGCACCAATGCCTTTGGGACCGTATATCTTGTGCCCACTAAATGACATCATATCGATGCCCATTTCTTTAACGTTAATTGGAATCTTACCTACACCCTGCGTTCCATCGGTAAAGAATACAACTCCTCTTTCGCGGCAGACAGCGTTTATTTCTTTTATTAGCTGGAGGGTGCCGATCTCGTTATTTCCGGTCATAATGGTAATGAGGGCGGTATCATCCCGTATTGCGTCACGGAGCTCGTCCAGGTCGATCATACCGTATTGGTCGACGCCGAGATACGTGACCTCGAAGCCGTGTCTCTCCATGTAGCGACACGAATCCAGAACGGCGTTATGCTCCGTGGGCTGTGTGATAATGTGCTTGCAGTGAGAGGCTTTAGCTTCACAGACACCTTTTATGGCGAGGTTAATGGATTCGGTGGAGCCGCACGTAAAAACTATCTCTTTGGGCTTAGCGCCAATGAGCTTTGCAACCTGCTTCCTAGCTTCCGTAACGGCGGCATCGCCTTCTAGTCCGATAGCATGTGTAATGCTGGCGGCATTGCCGAATTTATGTGTAAAATAGGGCATCATAACTTCGAGTACCCTTGGGTCTACGGGTGTGGTTGCGTTATTGTCGAGGTATATTGGAAAGTTCATTTTTCTAAATTGCTAAACAAAATCCGATATTGTCTTTGTTTCAAAAAAGCTCTCGAGCTCTTTTTGTATCTTATTGACCGGTGTTTTTATGGTGCAGTCTTTGAACATATTGCAGTCGTCCTCGCTCTGCCCGTGTATGCACTCGGTAATACTAAAGTCACCGTCGAGGGTTTTTATCAGGTCGGTGAGTTTTATCTTTTCGGGGCTTTTTTCAAGCCTGTAACCACCGTTAACACCTTTGATAGATTCTAATATCCGCTCTTTTTTTAACTTTTGCAATATCTTTGCAAGTAACTCATGAGGAATGCTGAATTTTGTCGAAATTTCCTTTGCAGTAACAATATCATCTTTAGACGTGACAATATACCTCAATGCCATTAAAGCATATTCGACTTTCTTTGATAATCTAAGCATTTAAACGTTCCTTAATTCGGACTAAGATAGTCGGATATGATCTTAAAAAAAAGTCAGAAAGGAATCAAAACATGTATTAGAAAAGGAGAAAACTTATCAAAGTTTTCTCCTTTTAGCTAAGCAACACTTTTTTACGGAGGACCTATCTTAAAATCATCACTAGGTGTGCCTTTTAAACATCTTGGGATAACGGGAAAATCCTCCGTTATTACATAATAATATATATTACCAAATTCCGGTGTCCAACCGTAAATACCATTACATTCATCCAGATCCGAAAGCTTAGAAGAATATTCGTAATCACTGGAATATGTACCATCATAGCTACCAGCCGGAGCTGAAACACCGTCACCGGGACGGGATCCGGATCTTAATTTATAACCGGAATTCATCATTTTTAAATGTATACGCGGGGAACCCATCTTTTTTACATAGCTTGTATCTTCGCGATAAACAAAATAAGCACTATAAAGGTAATACACAGGCGCTCCGTCAGCGGCATATCCCAGAAGTATCATCTCACCATCTTTTGCCTTTATAAGGGAATCAACAAGGTTAGTAGGAACTCCATGATAATGATATTGACCATTAGGCTGGACATGCCCGAAGTTACAGTCTAAGCCCAATCTATAGCTACAATTAATCGCTTCAAGGTTATAAGCATAATTATCGGGTCCGGGTCTGCCTTTGCCCCAAGGCTCAGCCGCAATAGGGTCAAATACAATTCCATTTACGGCTATTCCAAATTCATATTGAGGTCCCTTTACAGGATCAAGGAGTTCGGTTACCACACCGGTTTTTACCGGGTCATAGAGAACAAAGTAAGTTTCATTTATCTCCTTAATGGAATTAGGATTATATCCCGGATTTGGAAAGTTACCAATCACGTGATTTGGGATGCTATTCGTCTTAATCCTCCTCCAGGATGTGCCTCCTCTAGTTACTTTTGTTTCTTTAACATTATTATACAAAATCTTTTTTGGGTATTCTCCGGGAAGAATATAACAAGGATGCAAGCCGGGACTGGGAGTTTGTGTAAAATCCTCACCCTTATCCTTGAATGAGTATGCTCCGGTAATTAAAATTGCTAAAACAAAAATGTAAGAAATTCCTTTTTGAAACATAACTTCTCCCTTATTTTAAATTTTTTTTAAATACTGTCCGGGAGGAATTTTGAATTTAGATCAGAGTGTAACCTGGAATAGAGACTAAGGGCAGCAGCTTTTTTGGTGAAATTGATTGAGTGGTAAGATAAACTTATAAAAATTTGGCAAGAGTGTCAATAGCTATTTAAACAATAATTAAATTGCGTCAAAATACTAAAAAAAAGGAGAAAACTTACCAAGGTTTTCTCCCAATTGATCACCGCAGGGCGCGGTAATCGTTCTCATTTCGCGCGGTCCCAACGGGATTCGAACCCGTGTTTTCACTGTGAAAGAGTGACGACCTAACCCCTAGTCGATGGGACCATTTTCATCCTTTTTTACAAGGAATAGGTAAATTACAAAATTTAATCTCTTTTAACAATGGAAATTCCCGGGATGTTTCCACCTATCTGACTGCTACTTACAGCAATTATTACAGCAATTGTTGCAACAGCAGCAGCAACAACAGCATTTTTCGTCAGAAGAACCGGAATCTTTACCGCCACAGCAATCCGAATTGCAATTGCAATCCTTACAGCATTCTTTTGTTTCTTCGCTCATAGCTAAAAAAGTTTAAGTTTAATAAAGTTGTTGGTGATAACACCAACAACGGCGAGTTTGATTTTAGTTGGTTAATATAATTAGCAGCTGCATTCTATTGAACAAACGCAATTTACAAAATTATCAAAGAAACCGGAGAATAACTTCCAGTTCTCGGAATTAATACAATAGCATACTTTCGTTCCCTCGACCTCCCCTTTTATAAGCCCGGCATCTTTTAATTCTTTTAGGTGCTGTGACACGGTGGACTGCGAAAGCGGGAGCTGTTTCACCACATCACCGCATGAGCATTTATTTCCTATCAATTGTTTTATAATCGCCACCCTAGCCGGATGCGAAAGTGCTTTAGCAAAGCCCGCAATCTTTGCTTCGTCTTCGTTAAACTGATCTTTCTTAGAGTATGCCATAAAAATATTATTGTTAGTTATTGAGTTTTAATTTTCTTTTCAGTAACTGCGCATTAAGCGCCACGACTATCGTACTGACAGACATCAGCACTGCTCCAATCGCGGGACTGATCACAATCCCCTGTGAGTAGAGCACACCTGCCGCGAGAGGGAGAGCAATTGCGTTATAACCTGTAGCCCAGAGCAGGTTCTGAACCATTTTGTTGTAAGTAGCCTTTCCAAATAAGATGAGAGAGGTTATGTCGCGCGGGTTAGAATTAACCAAAATAATGTCCGCCGTCTCCGCGGCTACGTCCGTTCCCGAACCGACGGCAATTCCTACATCGGCAGCGGCAAGCGCAGGTGCGTCATTGATGCCGTCACCGGTCATTGCTACAAATTCACCTTTGCTCTGCATGTCTTTTATAATTTTCTGCTTTCCGTCGGGAAGTACTTCAGCGTAATATCCGTCCAGACCAAGCTCCCGGGCAACGTAAGAGGCAACCTTTTCATTATCCCCTGTCGCCATATAAACTTTTATACCGCTCTTTTTAAGAAGATCGACAGCTTCCTTTGAATCTTTTCTAATTTCGTCGGCAAGTGTGATGATGCCGGAAAGAGTATTACCAATTAAGACATATACAGTTGTTCCGGCGGATTCGGAATCGATCTCTTTAGAAATGTCATGTCCCTGTTTTTTTATGTAAGCAGGACTAACAACTTTTATTTGTTTTCCGTCAACGTCTGCCTCGATCCCCTCTCCCGTCATAGCATTAAAATTCTGCGCTGGATGCAGATCGAGTTTCAATTCTTTTGCTTTCTCAACTATTCCCTCAGCTATGGGATGTTCGGAATTGCTTTCGAGGGAAGCGGCATAACGCAATATATCTTCTTTTGAGTATTTATCATTTAAGGAATCGTATTTGCTGACACCGAATTTTCCCTCAGTAAGTGTACCTGTCTTATCAAATATAATGGCTGTTATTTTACGCGTGTTTTCAAAAGCCGTGCGGTTGCGGATAAGCAGACCGTTCTTCGCCGAAACAGCAGTGGAAATAGCTACTACGAGCGGAATGGCAAGTCCAAGAGCATGCGGACAGGAAATAACCATAACGGTTACCATACGCTCGAGCGAGAACTCGAACGAGTACCCGGCAATGAGCCACGCAATTATAGTAATAATACCTGCGCCGAGCGCAACGTACGTAAGCCACGCGGCGGCTTTATCTGCAAGTTTCTGTGTTTTGGATTTTGCTTTCTGCGCGTCCTGTACGAGTGTAATTACTTTGGACAGGTAAGACTCTTCGCCCGTATGCTCGACTTTAACGGTAATAGAACCGTTACCATTTATAGAACCGCCAATAACTTTATCGTCCTTCTTTTTTTGAACAGGTTTGCTTTCACCCGTGAGCATAGATTCGTTTACATAGGTCTCACCATCAACGACAGTACCATCGGCAGGAATCTTTTCACCGGGTTTGATACGGATCAGAACACCGGCTTTAATATCGCTGAGCTTAACATCCCTCTCACTTCCATTTTCTATCAAGTGCGCTTCAGACGGCATTAACTGTACGAGGAGTTCAAGCGAACGAGATGCTCCCATAATGGATTTCATCTCGAGGAGGTGACCGAGTAGCATAATATCTATAAGCGTCGCGAGCTCCCAATAAAATATCTTTCCCGTCAAACCAAATATCACAGCAGTACTATAAAAGTAGGCAACACTTATCGCAAGAGCGATGAGCGTCATCATACCAACGCCTGTGGTCCGAAGTTCGTCAATTAAACCTTTGAGGAAGGGCCAGCCTCCGTAGAAGAATATCACAGACGATAGGACAAAGAGCACATACAGATGCCCGGTAAATTCGAGCTTGAATCCAAGGAGATCCTGTATCATGGGTGATAAAACGAGAACCGGGAGCGTAAGAATAAGCGAAACGGTGAAGCGCTTTCTGTAGTCCCCTATCATTGCTGAGTGGTCGGGCGCGCCGTTACCTCCATGACCGTGGTGGTGATGATGATCCATAATATCTATTTAATTAGAAGGAATATGATTATGAGGGCAATCAAAAGATATTTGCCGATCGTCGAATAACAGTTGTAATTGCATGTACAATCCATAGCTTTTATCGTATATCGTAAAAATACGATAAATAATTTAAAATGTCAATTCCTAACTTAATCAATTGGAGAGTAATCTTATTCAAATAAAATCATCGACACATTTTGACTAATTTCTGGATTGTATAACCAAGCACGAAACGTTAAATTCAGGGTTTAGCATATAATACGGTCAAGAAGGTTTTAATTTGGATAGAATAGTAGTAAAAGGAGCCCGTGTACACAATCTCAAAAACATCGACGTAGACCTGCCAAGGGATTCGTTAATAGTATTCACAGGGCTTTCCGGTTCAGGCAAATCATCACTTGCATTCGATACGATATACGCAGAAGGACAGAGACGCTTCATGGAGACACTGTCAGCTTACGCGAGGCAGTTCATCGGCGGTATAGAGAGACCAGACGTGGATAAGATCGAAGGGCTTTCCCCATCCATATCAATCGAGCAGAAGACCATTTCACATAATCCCCGCTCCACAGTAGGAACGGTCACGGAGATATACGACTTCTTCAGGCTGTTATTCGCCAGGTGCGGTACGCAGTATTCACCGGATACCGGTAAGGCTGTAACGCGGCAAACACTCGACCAGATAATAGAAAATATATACAGGGATAAACCAAACGCAAAGATATCCATCCTTTCGCCGATCGTAAAAGGGCGTAAGGGACATTACAGGGAGCTATTCGAGGAGATAGGTTCGGACGGATTTACAAAGGTGAGAGTGGACGGTGAAGTAATGGACATTAAGCCAAAGATGCAGGTGGCAAGGTTTAAGATACATGATATAGAGATAGTAGTGGACAGAGTGCAGGTAAACGCAAAGTCGAAATCCAGGATATACGATTCGCTGGAAACAGCACTGAGATACGGCGATGGAATCGTGATAGTAAACGACGGGAAGGAAGATAAGCTGTACAATGAGAAGTTATCGGATCCTGAAACGGGAAGAAGCTTTTCGGAACCGGCACCGAACTCATTTTCATTCAATTCCCCATACGGATGGTGTAATAACTGCTATGGACTGGGTGAAAAGACGGAGATAGACGTAAGCAAGATATTCCCGGACAAATCTTTGTCGGTAGCAAAGGGTGGTATAGCGCCACTGGGTAAACCGAAGGCAAACTGGCTTTCATCGATAATAATAGGAGTTATAGAGAATCACGGAGCCGATATTAATACTCCGATAGAAAAGTTTTCGGATGAGCTAATAGATGACCTGCTTTTTGGGACAAAGGGCAAGATAAAGTATACATATAAACGGTCCACGGGTAAATCGGGTGTTTACAATCACAAGTTTAACGGACTAATCAACTACATAACACATTTCGAGCAGGAGTCTGCATCTGAGTATATTCGCAACTGGGCAGAGAGCTTCATGACAGTAAAAACATGTCCTATCTGTAAGGGCGGACGCCTAAAAGAGGACGCACTATGGGTAAAAGTAGATGATAAGAACATACACGACATATCGAAGATGACCATATCAAAATGCAGGGAGTTCTTCAATACGCTGGAATTCGAGGATAATAAGAAGATAATCGCCGAGCAGATACTAAAAGAGATAAAGACAAGGCTGGATTTTTTATTAAACGTGGGTCTAGACTATCTCTCGCTGGACAGGAGCGCGAAAACGCTATCGGGGGGAGAGGCACAAAGGATAAGACTTGCAACGCAGATAGGTTCACAGCTGACGGGTGTGCTTTATATACTGGATGAACCGTCAATCGGGCTTCACCAGCGGGATAATATTAAGCTCATAAATTCGCTAAAGAATCTAAGGGATATAGGAAATTCGATAATCGTGGTAGAGCATGACAGAGAAATGATAGAGGCATCGGATTTTGTGGTGGATCTGGGACCGAGAGCGGGCGAACACGGGGGAGAAGTGGTTTCATTCGGACCTCCGGGCAAGCTAAACGGATCATCAATAACTGCAGAATATCTTACTGGGAAAAAAACAATTCACGTACCGGAAGAGAGGCGTGAAGGGAACGGGAATTATCTGACTCTAAAGGGAGCAGAAGGCAATAACCTAAAGAGTGTCAATCTTAAACTGCCGTTAGGGAAATTCATAGCTATCACAGGTGTGAGCGGTTCAGGGAAATCCACACTCATCAACGATACACTTTATAGAATATTATCGAGAAAATTTTACAAATCGCCGGAAACTCCCCTGCCATATAAATCCATAGAAGGGTTTTCAAAGAAAGTGGGAGCGAAAAACGAGAGGATACTGGACAAGGTAATAGAAATAGACCAATCTCCAATAGGACGTACGCCACGAAGTAACCCCGCGACATATACGGGACTATTCACACATATAAGAGACATATTTGCTTCACTGCCGGAATCGAAAATACGCGGATATAAGATAGGAAGGTTTTCGTTTAACGTGAAGGGCGGGAGGTGTGATGCATGCGAGGGAGCAGGACTGCAAAAGATAGAAATGAATTTCCTGCCAAATGTATACGTAAAGTGCGATGTGTGTGAAGGTAAAAGATATAACAGGGAAACGCTTGAGATAAAATACAAAGGGAAATCAATTTCAGATGTGCTGGAGATGACAGTAGAGGAAGCAGTGGAATTCTTTCAGCATATCCCCTCTCTAAGCAGAAAGCTAAAGACGCTTCACGATGTGGGATTGGGATATATACACCTGGGACAGCAAGCAACGACATTATCGGGAGGTGAAGCACAGCGAGTAAAATTATCATCGGAGCTCTCAAAGGTTCAAACGGGAAAGACTATATATATATTGGACGAGCCGACGACGGGACTGCATTTCGAAGATATAAAGATGCTCCTAAATGTGCTGAATAAGCTGGTAGATAAAGGAAACACGGTAATAGTTATTGAGCATAACCTCGACGTGATAAAGTGCGCGGATTGGATAGTAGATCTTGGACCGGAGGGCGGAGATAAAGGCGGTGAGATAATTGCCGAGGGAACCCCGGAAGACCTCGTGAAGAAATTCGCTAATAAAAGTTATACTGCGAATTTTCTAAAGGAAGAGCTAAGCAGAAAATAAAAAAAGCTCCCTTAAGAGAGCTTTTTATTTGGATAAAAATTACTTTTTAGTTATGCTTTAGCAGAACTGTAGAGATTAGCTACCTCATCCCAATTAACCACATTCCAAAACGCGGCTAGATAATCAGGTCTTTTATTTTGATATTTGAGATAGTATGCATGTTCCCAGACATCGCACCCAAGAATAGGAGTGCCTTTTTCATCTGCAATATCCATCATCGGATTGTCCTGATTAGGTGTAGATGTTACAACTAATGAACCATCATCTTTTACAATGAGCCATGCCCAACCGGATCCGAACCTATTAGCGCCAGCTTCCTCAAATTTCTTTTTAAAATCATCGAATGAACCAAAAGCATTATTAATAGCATCGCCGAGATCACCAGCGGGATTTCCACCGCCTCCATTTTTCATCATTTTCCAGAAGAGTGAGTGATTATAGTGTCCTCCACCATTATTTCTTACGGCGGCAGGATATTTAGAAATGTTTTTAATAATGTCTTCTATGGGAAGATTAGCGGCATCCGTTCCGTCAACCGCGGCGTTTAATTTATCAACATACGCTTTGTGGTGTCTGTCGTGGTGAATCTCCATAGTCATAGCATCAATGCTCGGCTCAAGAGCATCATTTGGATAAGGGAGCGGGGGTAATTCGAAAGCCATGATATTTATCCTCTCTTTAGATTAGTTCATAAAGAGGCAATATAACATTCACAGAAAATAACTTCTATACAAATTGAAATGACTTTGCAAGCAGGTGTTTTTATAATTCTATGCCCATAAGTACATTCAGCTTTAGCTGAAGACCGAAATTATTGGCATAGCTTTTTGTGGCATCGGCAGGGCTTTCCTGGTAAGTATTAAAATTCCAGGTTTGGTTTACGTAAGTAAAATCCGATTCTTTAAGCTGTATCTGGTAGTATGTCCTGACAACAAACTCGAATTGTTTTCCCCAGGGGCTGTAGCTGAACTGCATATAAGGGGTGAGAGCAACAAGATTGTTATTATTCGCAAAGTCATCATTATTTTCCTGACCGACATCAACATAACTTGGGACTGTTGCATCATTAGTATTATATAGGCGGGTTCGAAGAACAATTTTGCCGAAGTCCATTGTTGAACCGGCAAGGAGCTTGAATCCTTCCTGCCAGAAGATGTACTTACCTATACCAAAACCAAGAGTATTGGACCGAACAAGTAAGTCACGTTTATATGGCTGATCTACAAGCAGTGTTTCGTCGGAATATGTATATGCTCTCCTCTGGGTAAAACCAATTTCAAAAAGGAAACTTTCATCCAGAACTAAACCTCCAGACACCGTAAATCCGTAGAGTGTATTTATCTGACCGAGGTCTTTAGTAAGGTGGGTCCTTTCAACATTATACTTATTTATAACATAATTCAGTCCGTCAAGATCTTCATCACTTATACCATAGCCACCGGAATAATAGATATAGTTATGCTGCGAGAAAACGTCTTTTGTAAAGAGACATAAAAAAACGAATACTATGGCTATTATCCTATTCATTAAAGCAGATTATGACTTCCCGAAAGATTGTACAATATTCCCAACAAGAACACCTACGACCGCTCCGTAAGCAGACATGAGATATGCGTTGGATTGGATCGCACATTGTCCATTTGAGCAACCGACAAAATTCCAATACATGAATCCGCCAATTAGCCCAAGGAACAACCCTCCGAAAACGAACTTATATTTCTTCAAAAATGTGATCATTATTTTAGATATTTTTTTAAATATTTTCCTGTATAAGACTTCGATGATTTAGCAACTGCTTCCGGCGTACCCTCTGTTACAATATAACCTCCGTCATCACCACTCTCGGGTCCTAAGTCAATTATCCAGTCGGCACATTTAATAACATCGAGATTATGTTCAATAACGAGGACAGAATTGCCTTTTTTAATCAATTGCTCAAAACATTTTAGCAATTTTGAGACATCATTGAAATGCAATCCAGTGGTAGGTTCATCAAATATAAAAAGTGTATTATTGCCCTTATCCTGAAATGTAAGGTGATATGCCAGCTTTACGCGCTGGGATTCCCCCCCGGACAATGTCGAGCCCGATTGACCAAGCCTAATATAGCCCAAGCCGACATCGTCGAGTATTTTTAGCTTAGAGACGATCTTTGGATAGGGTTTGAAGAATTTAATTGCATCAGTAACGGTCATATCGAGGACTTCGCTAATATTTTTATGTGAACCGTCACCCCCTTTTAAAGTAATATCGAGCACGTCGAGTTTATATCTTTTGCCACGACACACTTCACATTCAAGTAGTATATCCGCCATAAACTGCATTTCAATCTTTACAATGCCGGTGCCCTCGCAAGTTTCACACCTTCCACCCGGGACATTAAAAGAAAAATAGCCGGGAGTTAAACCTTTTCTTTTGGCGGCTGATGTTGAGGAGAAAGCTTCGCGAATCACATCGAATGCTTTTATATATGTAACGGGATTACTACGTAAGGTCCTTCCAATTGGAGTCTGGTCAATAATTTCCACGGAATCAATCTTTTTGACACCTACTATCTCGTCATGACTTCCAATTTTCTCGTTATAGGATCCTTCCAGCTTTTTCTTAAGCGCTCCGTAGAGAATGTCATTAACAAGAGTCGATTTACCGGAACCGCTGACGCCTGTAATACAGGCAAAAACATTAAGCGGGATATTCACATCAATGTCTTTTAGATTATTCTCACTGGCTCCTTTGATAGTAATGAAGTCGGATTTTGAATCAACCTTTCTTCTCGAGGCTGGTATTTTTATCTGATCCTTACCACTGAGGTATTTCCCTGTAAGAGATTTCTTGTCAGCGAGGATTTCTTTATACGATCCCTGGAAAATGAGCTCTCCACCTTGTTCACCGGCAAGAGGACCCATGTCGATTATTTCGTCGGAAGCCTCCATCATATCGGAATCATGTTCGACAACAATTACGGTATTACCGAGGTCACGCAGGGATTTCATAATACTGATCAGCCGGTCATTATCGCGCGGGTGAAGTCCAATGGACGGTTCATCCAACACGTAAACCGAACCTACAAGGGAAGAACCAAGCGATGTGGAAAGATTTATCCTCTGCGATTCACCGCCGGAAAGAGTATTGGAAAGCCTGTCCAGTGTGAGATATGTAAGACCAACTTCATTCAGATATTTCAAACGAGAAATAATCTCCTCAAGAATCCTGCCAGAAATCTGTTTGTCGTAAGCTGACAGTTTAAGGTTTATGAAGAAGTCGTATGCTTCGGATATTTTCATCCTAACTATATCGGCTATGGTCTTATCCGCAATTTTGACATAAAGAGCTTCCTTTCTAAGCCTCGAACCATCACATTCACTACATGTAGTATAAGCACGGTATTTATTAAGTAAAACCCTATAGTGTAGTTTATAGGATGCTTCCTTCTCTACCCTTTTGAAAAACTTATCAACACCAATGAAACTCTTCCCCCCTTTGAATATCTTCTTCATTTCGTCGGAAGTGAACTTTCCTACGGGTTTATGAATATCAATCCCCATGTCATCCGCGACTTCAATTAGAGAAGAAAGATGCTTAGAGTGTTTCGGAGTTGAAAACGGGGCGATAGCTCCCTGGAAAATAGACTTCTTTTTGTCGGGTATGACCAGATCATAATCTATGTCCATTGTTCTTCCAAAGCCCTGACATCTTTCACACGCACCAAAGGGGTTATTAAAAGAAAACATCCTTGGCTCAGGCTCAAGGAATCTAATACCGTCGCGCTCGAGGTAATGATTGTATTCGTGATCACCATAACCTTTTTCATTCATTACCCTAATAGTAACAAAACCGTCACTCTCCTTATAAGCCATTTCGATAGAATCATTTAGACGGGAGAGGGTTTCCTGATCAGATACGTCAAGAGTAAATCTATCAACTATTATTTTTAGAGGTTCATCCTTTGAGGATTTCCATATCTTTTCAATCAAGTCCTTATCTTCGATGTCATTCAGGTCAACGATCTCATCTTTCAAAAAGAGCCGGTAGAAACCTTTTGCGCGAAGCCCGGTGAGGATGGATTGTAATATAGCTTTATCTGTGAAATTCTGCTTAAAATATACATAAAGCTTAAGCGTACCGCTCTTAGCTAAGCCGGATATTTCTTTGATTATTGTGTCGGGAAGATCTTTTGTAACAAGTTTTCCGCTTTCGGGCGAGTATGTTTTACCAATCCTTGCAAAAAGAAGACGGAGGTAATCGTAGATTTCGGTAGTAGTACCAACCGTAGAACGCGGATTCCTTGTCCTTGTTTTCTGCTCGATAGCCATAGACGGAGCAAGTCCAGCCATGAAATCTACGTCCGGCTTATTCATCCTTTCGAGGAACTGCCTAGCATAGGATGAAAGGCTCTCAACATATCTTCGCTGACCCTCAGCATAAATCGTATCAAAAACAAGTGACGACTTACCTGATCCGCTGACACCCGTTACAACAACAAGTTTTTGTTTGGGAATATCAACATCAATGTTCTTAAGATTATGTACTCGAGCACCACGGATGATAATAAACTTCCTTGCATCCGGAAGGGATTTCCCTGCCGGACCGGAGCCGTTTTTACCCGAAGAAGCCGTTGTTTTCTTGATTACTTTTTCCATTGAAGCAAAATATATAAAATAGAATTTTAATAGATTAGAATCAGTTCTATAATTTGTACTATTACGCACATGAAATGAAGAGAGTATTACCCTTAATAATATTACTTTTTTGCGCTTTTAATCTGAACGCCCAGGAGCTATTCATTAATTCCCCGGCGGCGGCAAATATTTCCAAAAACAGGCTCGAAATACGTAACAACATTCAGGAATATGACAATTTTCAATATTTTCACAATTCGTTCGATATTAATTACGGGATAACCGGAAAGCTTTCGATCTATAATAAGTTTTTCTATACGACTGACGCCAATTATAAATTTATCGGTGACTTCACCCCATCTCTGCGATACAGGATTTACGATATAGATAGTAAGAACACACACTACAGGTTTGCAGTTCAGTCCGGTTTGAGGATACCGATCGATTCGCAACCAATAGTCGGGGATAAGGTAGAGTATGAGCTTCACCCCGGGCACGTTGTTCAATTTTACAATTTTGTGAATGACATTACGGTACCAATAATAGATTTTCACACAACGGATAATTACACATGGAGTAATACAGTGGTAGCAACTGCGCTTTTTCATAAACTTGCCATAAGCGCGGATGCAAGCTACAATGCAAATTTTGCGAAAGGTGATTTCAAATTCGGGAATTACTATCAATGGGGCTTGAATTTCGGATATCTAGTTCTTCCCCGTCAATATGAAAGCTATAACGACGTGAATCTTAACGTGTATTTTGAAAACAAAATGTACTACTTCAATAAGAATTACTTTAATAATGACGTAATCTTCAATTCGGGGGGATTCAGGTGGGACGGATACCTCGGATTGCAGACAATTTTCTTTTCCAGCCTAATTGTAGAGGGATCATATAATTTCCCTATCCACTCTAACGAATATACCGAAACACAGGTCCAGACAAGGCCTTCTTCAATTTTATTCAGCGTAAGGTATTTATTCTTCCTATGATTTCTTTAGAAGTAACTTAAACTCTTTCTCAAGGTCGTCGTGGTAGGTATACAGATGTGTGGTTAAGCCAAGTTTTTTACCAATCTTTATATTGTCGGGCATGTCATCAATGAAGTAACTTTCTTTAGGGTCTATTCCATACTTTTCGAATATGTGTTCATAAATTTCTTTATCCGGTTTTATATGACCCGTCCGGTAAGAAATCACCTTGTTTTTAATGAGGTCTATGTGCGGATAGATCTTGTAAAGGTATGGGATGTGGAGGTGGTCAGTATTCGACAGTAGGTAAACGTTGAACTTTTTGCTTTTAATAATCTTCTTCAGGAATTTCTCCATGGGTTTATTAGCCCAGAAAATATCCCGGTAGATTTTTACAAACCTTTTATAACTAATCGTAAGCTTGAATTCTTTTTTAAGTATTTTATAGAACTCCTTCCCCGTCAGATGCCCGCTTCCCAGTTTTTCCATAAGACGGTGCTCAACGATATAACCACGAAAGGCATTTGTACTGAAACGTTTTTCGTAGGAAGCTATACCGCTGAAAAAGTAATTATGATCGAAAAAGACGAGTGTATTACCGAGATCGAATATTATATTCTTTATTTCTTTTCGCGACAAGCTTTAAAGATATTTTGTTTCCAGCACATTGAGGTCATTATCCAGAACGTATAGTTTAGGATGACCGGTCGGGATCTCAACTTTCACAATCTCTTCAGGAGAAAGCTTCTCCAGATACATTATTAATGCGCGAAGGCTATTACCGTGAGCAGAAATTATAATATCCTTACCGGCTCTTAATTCCGGTTCTATCTTTTCCTTATAGTAAGGCAGTACCCTATCAGCTGTGTCTTTCAGGCTCTCACCGGCAGGCGGAGCAATATCAAAGCTGCGTCTCCATATATGTACCTGTTCCTCACCAAATTTCTGACGGGTCTCATCTTTATTGAGCCCTTGAAGGTCACCATACATCCTTTCATTGAGAGCGAGATCCTTTTCGACGGAAATGTCTGCCTGACCTATCTCACCTAATATAATATCAAGTGTGTGCTGAGCTCTTACGAGATCGGATGTGTAGGCTTTATCAAATTTATATCCTTTTAGTAGATCACCGGCTTTTTTGGCTTCTTCCTCACCTTTTGGAGAAAGATCTATATCGACCCAGCCGGTAAAACGGTTTTCAAGATTCCACTGCGACTGACCATGACGGACAATAATGAGATTTGGCATAAAGTATAAAATTTAAATTTTCTATCGGCAGGAAATTTATTTTTTCCATTTTATCGAACAGCCAATGGATGGGATCTGCTTAAAATCAATATCCTTTCCTTCGAGAAGCAATTCGATAGCGTTTTCGAGTTCATTTGAAGTTACTTTTTTTTCCTCTTTCCAGTTATCATCTATTCTCCCTCTATACTTGAGTGTCCTATTCCGGTCATATACATAAATATCAGGGGTACACTGCGCGTCATACTTACGTGCTATATCCTGTGTTTCATCCACAAGGTAGGGGAAATTTAAATTCCTCTCTTCAGCAAACCTTTTCATATTATCGAATGAATCTTCAGGGTATGCTTCTGGATCGTTCGAATTTATTGCTAAAAATTGCACTCCCTTACCAGCAAACTTTTCCTGCAAAGCAACGAGCCGTCCGGTGACACCCTTTACGTAAGGACAGTGATTACATATGAACATTACTACAAGGATATTCTTGTCGGTATGGTGAGAGGGTGAATGATAATTATCATCAATACCTTTGAGGTTAAAATCTATGATCTCCGAACCGAGGTTAAGGAAATTACTTTCTACAGCCATTTTTAAAAATCGTTATAATCATAATCAAAGTCTTCGTCTTCATCATCCTCATCCATTTCCGGATGAAAATCTTCGTAGATAAAGCTTACCTGGACTTTACTCTTTTTAAAATCTTCAACATCTTGCTTAAAAACCTCTTCCGTAATGAATCTATATTTTTCTTTTACGGGAAAGTCATTTTTAAAGTGGACGATAATATTATGCTTATCAAGAAGAGCAATCAGCTTACCATATTCTTCGCTAAAATCGTCCGGTTTAACCTTATCGACGGGAGGACATTTTGGACTGCCGATCTTTTCGAATACGGAAACAATGGTGACCTCTTTATTTTTATCATAGTCTTTAAGGTGTTTCATTACTTCTTTCTCTTCATCCTCTTCATCAATCTCACCTAATACTTCCTCTTCCTCAAAATCATCATCCTCAGCAAGAAGCGAATCACCCTGCATTATATCATCCAGTTCGGAACTCTCCTCTTCGTCCTCAGCAGATTTAGGAGCCTTCTTTGTTTCCTTTACAGGATCCTCTTTTTTCTCAGCATTTTTTCTTCTAGCCATTCGTGAATAACAGATTAGAAACTGTCAAATAAATTTAGTTAATAAAGAATCGTATATAAGTATAGTAAATATAAATAAAAGGTGAAATAAAAATAAGGCTATCAAATCTATCCAATACACCACCGTGTCCGGGAATTATATTCGATGAATCTTTTTGGTCAACATACCTTTTTAATATAGATTCAAAAAGATCCCCCACAGGTCCAAAAATTCCAATCGCAAAACCCATTATTACCGCATCAATAACGGTAATTTCATTTACAAAGAAATAACGATAAACAAAAGAAACAATCACAGCCATAACAAGTCCTATCAAAGCTCCCTCGATCGTTTTAGAGGGGCTGATGTCGGAAAGTTGTCTTTTACCAAATGCTTTCCCACCAAAATATGCAAAAGTGTCCGTCACCCATATTAAGATGATGCAGTAAAGCACTATATTGAAACCGGGGATCTTTAGCAGAAGGTTTAGCATTATCAGCGGGACTGTTATATATACTACCCCGAATACTGCAATAAAAGGGTTCTTGGGATTGCGCTTATCACGCCGGAAAACTTCAAATGATATTATCAAAATATAGAAAACTATCATTAAATAGATGAGATTTTCCAGCGAGTAATATGCTACGACCATCATCGACAAAGAAAACAGAATGGAAGTCCTTTTTAATATAAAAAACCGCTTCTTTTCAAACATTGTATAGAGCTCCCAAAGCCCAAGAGCGCATATCACCATAGAAAATACAAGGAAATATAACCCTCTCTCATACACAAGTAAAAGCAGTACAGGCGCGGCAATAACGCCTACGAGTATTCTTTTGGTAACATTACTCATCAGGCGGAGTGGAAATTATGTTATCTGCCGGCGGAGCCGGGGATGAAGCGATGCGTTTGATAAGTCTCATGACAATAATAAAAAGTACTAATGAAATCACCCCATATATAAGCATGGCAATTTCATTGCCGCCGGATAAGACATCCTCGCTGAGGCTTTCCGTACCGACAATATAGACAGCAATAACCGCAATCGTATTATTGATAAAGTGTGCTATGATCCCTGTATAGATACTACCACTATAATGTACGATGTAACTAAGAAAGAATCCCAATAATGCAAGCGGGATAACATTAAGCGGATGGAAATGAAATATTGCAAACAAAATACCTGTGTAAGTTATAGCCTGTAAAGCCTTAAAAGAGCGCTCGAAATTTTTAAGTATCAGACCCCGGAAGAAGAACTCCTCGCAAATGGCAGGAGTAATCGATATAACAAAAATTACCAATAACAACTCCGGAATAGAATGTGAAGCAACGAGCTTGATAGTCATTTCCTCGAACATATTATCAAGGTCCTTGAGCGCGGAAGTTACATTATCGCCTAACGGAAGTGAATAGATAAGTTTATTCTGGAAATATAAATATGCCTCTATAGCGGGCTGGATTAGAATAATTCCTATTACACTCAGCGAAACCATCGGAAGCGACGGTCTTTTAATTTTAAAGGCATCTTTGAACTTATTACCCTGCAGATAGCTAAGTAGAAGCACAGGGGCGAGTATTAACATGAATTGCGAGAAAGCAGTCATAATCCTCATTCCATCAGCATCACCACCTGTCGGATCATCAACTCCAAAAAACGACAGTGCCAGAAAACCGCCAATTATCTGATAGGTAAAAAAGACAACGAATAACGTTAATACAACGTATAGCCTTGGGGGAATATTCTCGAAAGGAAATTTTTTCCCAGATTGAGGATCGATATTGAGATCAGGTTCGTTCACACTAACATAATGATAATTTCATTTTGCAATATCATCAAAATTCTTAACTATTTAAAGAACAAAGGGGATGAAATTTGGCAAGCATAATTCATTTAAATTGAAAATTAATACCAATATATTAGCAGATTATGTCTGAATACAAGCTGAAATATACAGGTGATGACGAGAGCAGGTACAAAGGTGAAGTAGTCTACAGTGACGAAAAAGCCAAAGAAAAGCCTAGATACTTTGTAAATATCATATTATTTATTGCCACGTTTGTAACCACAACTTTTGCCGGAGTTGCATGGCTGCAAAAAGACCCCACACAGCTTTTAAATTTTTCCCTGGGGATTACATATTCCGTACTGATCATGCTGGTTATTACTACACATGAATTTGGACATTATTTTGCGGCAAGAATACATAAAGTACCGGTAACTCTTCCCTATTATATTCCATTTCCTTTTTTAGATCTAAACCCTTTCGGTACTATGGGGGCTGTTATTCGAATGAAGGCTCATAGATATACAAGGAAAGGTCTTTTTGACATTGGAGCATCAGGTCCAATTGCGGGATGGATAACATGTTTAATAATTCTTATTATTGGATTTAAATCACTGCCCGGAATCGAATATCTATATAATATCCATCCGGAAATTGCAATAAACGGTTTAAGTGACAAAGGATTCCACTTCGGGGAAAATTTTATGTTTTCATTTATAGGTAAGGTATTTGCGCCGGAAGGAAGCTTCATCCCTCCAATGAATGAGGTATATCATTATCCATTTTTGTGTGTGGGGTGGTTTGGGCTTTTAATAACATCGCTAAATCTAATGCCAATTGGACAACTCGATGGCGGTCATATTATTTATTGCATGTTCCCAAAATATTACAAAACTGTCGCAAGAATATTTTTCGTTTTATTGCTACTATTCGGCTTGATAGGAGTTTTTCCTGTTCTGGAATATTATGATGTTTTAAAAACGTCGGGCATGTCACCAGTAACCGACTGGTTATTACAGTTCGGATCGATATCCTGGTTAATATGGGCAATATTAATTTTATGGGTGATCAAGATAGAGCATCCCGACACTGTTGAAAATAAAACCGAAGAGCTAGACACGGGAAGAATGCTTTTAGGATTTCTGTGTATAGTGATATTTATTACATCGTTCACACCAAGACTTGCATATGACATCAAATAGAAAATTAACGTGAGAAAAAATCCCGCATTACTGGTAATATTCCTGATAATCTTTATTGACCTGCTGGGCTTCGGGATCATCATTCCGTTACTTCCCACATTTTCGGTGAATGTTTTGCATATCGATGAATCTACTATCGGACTGGTTGCCGGGATTTATTCTTTAATGCAATTCTTCTTCACGCCGGTATGGGGAGGATTGTCTGATAAATACGGACGCAAGCCCATACTTATAATGAGTCTTATCGGGAGTGTTATATCATACACAATGCTGGGTTTTGTATTTTCAGGGGCATTATTATCCGTAGTGCTATTGATAGTTTCGAGGGCTTTTGCGGGGATATTTTCGGCAAATATATCAGCCGCACAGGCAGTAATATCCGATGTTACCACACCGGAAGAAAGAACCCGTGGAATGGGATTGATAGGAGCGGCGTTTGCATTGGGATTTGTATTCGGTCCTGCTCTAGGAGGGTTACTTTCCAATAAGTTCGGACACGGTGTACCTATCTTCGTCGCGGCTTTTCTCTCATTCATCGCGCTGATATTGTGTCTCACTATTTTCAAAGAGTCTCATCCTGTCGAAATGCAGGAAAAATACAGGAAGCTTAATAAGAAAATTAGATCTGTTGATCTTAAACTCTTTAAGAAGACCCTGACTCACGGAGACCTGGGCAAACTAATAATTATCTCTTTTGTCTTTGTATTTGCATTTTCAAATATGTTTGGTTCTTTCCAGCTTTTTGCCGAAAGAAAAGACGGACTGGGCCTTAACGAGGAACAGATAGGATATTTATTCAGCCTGCTGGGGATAGTGGGCGCTATAGTACAGGTGTTTCTGATCAAACACATCAAAAATATTTTTGGCGACGGTAAGTCGCTTATAATAGGGTTATCACTAAGTGTTTTTGGGCTTGGGTTGATACCATTCTTCCACGGTATATTTGGGATAGTAGTAGTGCTTATTATACTTGCACTGGGTAATAGTATCGGTAACACTGTGTCGTTAAGCCTCATATCGCAAAAAGCTAACCGCGAAGAAATGGGAACGACATTGGGAGTAAACCAATCTTTGAGTTCATTTGCAAGATTTTGCGGTCCGGCGTGGGGAGGATTCTCGTATCAGCATTTCGGCTACAAAGCCCCGTTTGTATTCGGGGGTATATTTATGGCAATAACAGCAGTCTATACATTCTTTGTTTTGAGACATCACGATTAAGAAATCATTCCAATAACGCCAAACATCCTTCCCGACATTTCCCTGTCCCTGCGGTATGAATGGAAAGTATCTTTCTCCCCGTAAGTACAGTGAGGTGAGATCTCTATGTTTTCTTTCATAACGCCCAATCTAATAAGCTGAGAAGTATTTTCTTTTTTGAGATCGATATGATATTTGTCGCCCTTCTTATATTTTACATCTTCCGAAAATAATTCACCAACTTCCTCCCCTACTTCGAAATATTCCTGCGAAATACAAGGACCCAGATAAGTAACCAGATTACCGGGATCTATTCCATATAGTGTGATCAATTGCTGAATTGTCTTTTCGGTTATTTTATTAGCGGTGCCCCGCCATCCTGCATGGATCGCAGAGATTATCCTCTTTACAGGATCATAAAGAAAGACAGGAAGGCAATCAGCAACACTTACCGTTAGAAAGACATCCTTTTTATTTGTGAAGGTTGCATCACATTCTCCGGCAAAGCCACCACATATAATGTCCTTTGAAATGTCAGAGTGAACCTGCCTTTGAAAATTTACATTTTCGAGAGGAATTCCCAGCCCACCAAAAAAAACCTCCCTATTCTTTAAAACATTCTCTTTTTCATCGTTTGTAGCGAGACTAAGATTCATTCCATATGGAGAAGAGACCCCTCCCTCGATGGTACTGAAACCGAATTTAATTTCGGGGAATTTTTGAAATATTTCAGGATAAGTATAACTCATATTAATCTTCGGGAGAAAACCCGCGCTGACGTTTCTTCTCGCTTCGTACCTTTTTTTCTTTTAACCTTTTCTCTTTAGATTCTTTAGAAGGTTTCGTTGGTTTTCGTTTCTTCTTTTTGACGAGAGCTTTTTCAAGCATAAGAATTAACTTGTCTGAAGCTTCTTTTTTGTTTTTCAACTGTGACCGGTGAACCTGCGACACAGTCCGCAAATTGCCTTCTGAATCTATCTTAGTGGATAGTTTTGTGGTTAAAATGATTTTCTCATCATCGGTTAAGGCTTCAGAAAACGGTATATTTATTACCGCTTCAACTTTTGTTTCAACTTTGTTAACATTCTGACCTCCCTTACCGCCACTACGTGAAGTCTTGTATTCGATTTCCTTTTCGATATTTCTATCTTTGAGATCCATTACTTTAAAATACTTTCACTAAAATAAAAAAGGACTGATAAAAATCAGTCCTTTTCAATATGAATTTAAACCAACATTATTTTAGTAGCACAAGTTTTTTAGTCTGCACAAATTCATCGGTCTCCAGACGATAGAAATAAATTCCCGATGCAAAATTGCCTGCACCCCATGAATAACGGTAAGTGCCTGCTGAAAGCTCGCCGTTGAAAAGTTCAGCTACTTTCTGCCCGAGAGAATTATAAATTGTAAGCTTTACGTTAGATCCTTTTGGGAGATCGAATTTTATATTCGTATTTGGATTGAAAGGATTAGGATAGTTTTGATAAAGCTCGTATTTGTCAGGGATTACAGATGAGATAGGTTCGATACCTACTACTTCCGGTGAAATAGCTAATCCGTTAATACCCTGTAAACCGGTAGCGCCAATTGTTGATCCCGCTCCATTTGTCGTATCAATCGAAATCAGACTACTGTTTTGAGTTCCAAGTCCGGATAACCCATACAGCTTTCCTACCTTATCAAAACAAATATCCGCTATAATTCCCGCACTTACCGGACCAACCGAAGTTGCGGAAGCGTCAGATTTATTTATTTTATAAAGAGTTCCGGTAAGAGTAACACCCCACATCTGTCCATTAAGCGGATTGATAGTTAGCCCGTATAAGTTACTTACACCCGTATTGCCGACCGGGGTTGTATCACCACTCGAAAGATTATATTTATAAAGCCTACCTGCCGAATTGACAAGGTAAAAGTCATCATTAAGATCAAAAGTTATACCTCTTATATTGGCAACAGGGACATCCGCAAATAGGTACGCATCACCGGCAGATGCATTTACTCTTACAAGCTGGGATGTTGGTGATCCGGAAATCATTCCGAATAACTGATTAGTAGAAGGCTGTATTGTTAAACCAGTCAATTGTGCAAACCCTGTCTGACCGACAGGTGTTGCCGTGCCGGATCCGCTGTTAAGTGTCACCAGTTGTCCGTTGTTTTGCGTACCTGTTGCTCCATATAAAGTTTGAGGCTGAACAGGCGCAATAGTAAATCCTTTTCCAGCAAGCTTGACAATCTTGGTAGATCCCGTGCCATTATTGCTGGTAATCGTAAGGTCGGCAACCTTATCGCCGGCTGAAGATGGTTTAAATACAACTTTTACGACAGAAGAATCCTGGTATGCTAGCCCTATCGGGAAAGACCCGGCTTGAGTTATCTGAAATTCGGAGCTGGAACTCTGTATATTGCTAATCGATAAATTTGCGTCACCGTAATTATACATCGTAATACTGAATGTATCACTGACCGTGCCAGCCTGATGTACACCTAAGTAAACTGAGTCGGTAGAAGTAAATATCCGCGGACCTGAGAAAGGAACAAGTCTTATATTACCTACCCAGCCGGCCCACGTATTAACAGGAGTTTCAGCATACTCCGTAAGTACCCAGAAATTATTTTGATCCGAAGGATCAACAAAAGCTCCGTTGTAGTCTCCCCACCTGTTCCTGGTATCACCAAAGGTCTTTATGTAGTTAGCCTTTCCTGATTGCAATGTCCTTGTCGGGTCAACAGTATTTGGGGGATCGGAATTTAATCGAGATGAATAATAAGCTCCCATATACTCATCATTTGCCGACCGAGAGAATGTAAACAATAGATTCATATCCTGATCCACTCCCATGGCGGGATAAACATGATAATGTTGTGAGTCACCGAATCTATAATCCTCCATAGCAGTATTGGATGAAACATCAATTTTTACATATCTGACAGATGAAAATCCGGAACCGTCAGAAACCGAGTGAACCGCCCATAAAAATCCGTTTCTATATGTAGGTTCATGCCGGAAATTGAAACCTCCTCCGTCAATGAAAGGTGTACCTCCTCCCAGCTGGTTAGCATTTGGCGGTGAAAAATAAGTCGATACCGGAACGCTGACTGCCGTCATAGTCGGAGTGGTCAAAGGATTGCTCAACTTGTATAAGTATACCGCAGTACCCGTTGTAAATGCCGACTGACAGATAAAATAAAACTCAGACGGATTGCCATATACGATCGCAGGTCTGATACCAAACGCAGAGGTACCTCCACCCGGAGGAATTGTAACATTCCAGAGATCGGTCCAGCCAAGCGTACCTGCATTATTTGCGTAAAGCTGGGCTTTGTCATATATTCTGATACGGCATCCCTGGAAACTGCTTCCAAAAAAGAAGTTATTCGAAGTAAGGTATATGGCATTTGCATCGAAACCCACACCCTGGTAGTCACCCCAGCTTCCGTTGCTGGTGCTTCCGTAAACATCGGAAGGTGTAGCCCAGTTATACCATGTTCCAAGCGGGTCTGAATCATCTGATACAGAGATCAAAAACCTTCCAACCGGCGGTGAATCTGTTTGATGTAACAATACCAATATCCACCTGTTATTAAAATGATCATATTTTATTTTAGGATCGAATGTGCTAACACCGGGGAAAACCGATGCAAACCATTGATCGGATGATATACTTTTTAAAAGATGACCGGCTTTATCCCAAATTTTAAAGCGACCGTTGTCGATAGTAATAATATGGTTTGGGCCAACTGCAACATCAAAATCCGGAGGAATAAAGTTGCCGGGATCCAGAGAACCTTGATAACTTTCAAGAACTACCGGTGGAGTGCCGCCCCTATTTATAACCATCTGTTCAGGTCCTTGTGGTTTTGTTTCCGGGTCGGGATTCATATAATTCGGATAGAGTTCAAATTCTTCCTCATTCCTGAGCTCCCTTCTAACCGAAAGAGGGAGTTCGTTATTATCATAGGAATCAAGAAATTGCCCTGTATTTACAACCACCCCACTGGGGACACTACCTGAAGCGGGACCCTGATAAAGCTGGGCATTAGCAAATAAAGGAATAATTAGAAATAAAGATAGAATTGGGAGAAACTTTTTCATTTTCCTGCTTGGTTTAGTTATTACATACTACGTTAATAAGATAAGGAATTTAAACAATTTTAATAATTTATTTATTATATATGAATATTTTAGATAGCTTAAAAAATGAGCAGTTTTTAAAGGAGTATTCATTTTTCATTCTTAACTTATTTTCCAGTAACACAGTTATGGACTTTATTTAAAGTAGAATATAAAATATATTTACTTATTAAAAAATTTTCTACATTTTAATGGAAATTTTAATAATTCAGGAGAAAAAATGAAAAAGATTCTTTGCAGCTTATTATTTGTTTTATTTCTAGCTTCAAATTCCTTTTCCTATAATATTGATAAAATAGTTTACGTTTCAACACAAAATCCAACCGGATTACTTCAAGTATTCATAATGGACGGTGACGGCAGTAACAAAAAACAGTTAACAAACATGACAACGAACTGCTTACATCCTGAGCTTTCACCTGATGGGAAAAAACTAGTTTTCCAAACCGACGATTACAGAATCTTTTATATTGAGGATATAAATGTTCCAAGCGAACCGTATTTTGTTTTCGGCGGAAGCAATCCAAGCTTTACCGTTGACGGTGATGAAATAATTTTCAACTCCGATCACGAGTTCATTAGTTCAATCTACATAATGGCGCCGGACGCGCCGGATGCGGACCTCCTTGCAATGGACGGATATTGCAATCAGCAGGAGCTTTCACCCGACGGTGAGAAAATATTGTTTTCAGGATTTTTGGATGGAACAAAGCAAATCTACCTTGCAGACCTGGACGATACGACCGATAATTATTTGAAACAGATTAGTGATAACGAAGACTCAAATCTGGAACCGGATATGACAAGCGACGGTAGTAAGTTCGTTTATGCGGGATTTGACCAGGCACTCAGAGGCACTATTTACATAAATAAGAACGGTGTCGAGAAAGAACTTACAAAGGGCTTACCCAGCTGTAACCAGCCGAAATTTTCACCGGACGGAAACACCATAGCATTCGTAGTTATCGATGGAACGAATGTAAATCTTCACGTAATGAAAGATGACGGAAGCAATACAACTAAAGTCCCGGTTTCATTGGGCAATATTGGTACATTCCAGTGGATAGATAATGAGAATATTGTTTATGATGCAGGTGATGATGATAGATATTCGATAGGTATAATAAATATATATACCGGTGAATCAAAAACTCTTGCTACCGGCGGTATAAATATTCATCCTTTTATTCTAAAGTAATTCCTAATACAGATTGAAAGTAATTGAGCATTTAGAGAGGGCTAAGAGCCCTCTCATAAGTTATGAAATTGTGCCTCTGCCTCGAGGAGGAGACATCCGTCTTCTTTTTGAGATTATAGATGGTTTAATCGCGTTTAATCCTCCTTTCATCGACGTGACGTCACATGCTGCCGAAATATATTACGAAGAGACAAAAGACGGTATTAGAAAGAAAACAAAAAGGAAAAAACCCGGTACGATCGGGATCAGTGTTGCCATAAAGAATAAATATAATATAGATACAGTACCGCATATCCTCTGCTTGGGATTTACACGTGAAGAGACAGAAGATGCGCTTATTGAATTAAATTATCTCGGTATTGAAAACGTGCTCGCAGTCAGAGGAGATGACAAAGGAAACTCAAAGCCGGTTCCAAAAGATAAAACCGTAAATTGCTATGCACATGATCTCGTAGGACAGATAGTTGACATGAATAATGGTAAATATCTCGATGAAGATCTTCTCGACGCAACACCAACCGATTTCTGTATTGGTGTTGGAGGATATCCGGAGAAACATTTTGAGTCACCTAATCTGAAATCAGACCTGGCTTATTTGAAAAAGAAAGTCGATGCTGGCGCGGATTATATAGTAACACAGATGTTTTTTGACAATAAATATTACTATAAGTTCGTGGACGACTGCCGAAAAGCCGGGATAAACGTCCCGATCATTCCCGGGCTAAAAGTTCTCTCTTCTAAAAAACATTTAAATAATATCCCAAAGAATTTTTTCGTAGAGATACCTGATGAACTAGCTGAAGAGATCGATAAAGCTAAAACCGAGCATATTTCGGATATTGGTATAGAATGGTCAATAAAACAGTGTGAGGATCTGCTTAATAATGGTGTTCCGGCTATACATTTCTACATAATGCAATATATTAAACCTATCCAAAAGGTTTTGAACAGGATCAAGCCTCATCTATAATGCCTTGATTTTTCAAGGTATCCTTTCTAATTTTAAGCTACGATGAGTATCCGACTAAAGCAGCAAAGAGAAAAACTAATACTTACTAAATACAAAAATTGTAAAAGTGTATCCTAAAGATACACTTTTTTTTTCTATGCAGTTTTAGCAAAGATGATCAAGCCGCCAAATAAGTGAACAAGATCAAAATACTAATATCGGAAAGAAAGTTAATCAACAAGTTCTTTAAAAGCTCCGAAATTTCTTCAATCGAGCCATTAGATTATCTCTTCTCCTCACGAAAGAAGATGATCGTTTATACTCCACCGGAGTTTACCGATAGAATAGCTCGAGCAATGCATAAAGCCGGCGGAGGAAATATTGGCGAATATGAAATGTGCTCATTTAGAATTGAAGGAACAGGTACATACAAGCCCGGAATAAAATCAATACCTCACAAAGGCAGTAAAGGAGAACTTTCCAGGGAAAGAGAAATCAGGCTGGAAATCGAATGTAGTGATAAGATACTTAATAAGGTCCTAGATGCCATGCTAAAAGTTCATCCGTATGAAGAAGTTGCATATGAGATCCTTGACTTTACAAAAAGAGAAAACGCTAGTGATGGAGCAGTAGTAACTTTAAAGAAACCGGTCAATTCAGCTGACCTGCTAAGTAAGCTTAATAAGAAGATAGTTCCGGATAAATTGAATTCTAAGACGAAGTTAAAGAAAATAGCAATACTTGAAAAAGATGCCGATGAAATTAATATTGAGAAAAGCAGGTTAAAAAAAGCAGAGGCAGTATTATTTGTGAACAATAAAGTTAATTTAATAATATTATAATTATGCAGGATAATCAAAACGAAGAATTGGTAAATGACCCGTCTTCCAAGGATGTTGAGACCAGGGTCATAGAATACTCAATGCAGGAGCATATTCAACCAATCCAGCAGATCCAGGATAAGCTAGTTGTTTTTTATGAGCTAGCGCAAGTTGATTCGGAACTTGCCGAGATAGAAGAGGAAAAGGGTGATCTCCCGCATCAGATAAAAAGATTGGAAGATAATGTTAAAAACTACAAAGCCCATATTGATGAGCATGAGAAGCTGGTTGCGAAACTAGACAAGGAAGAGCAGGCTCTTTCAAAGGAAAATAAGAAGTGTGAAGAGATAATCAGTAAATATGACGAGCAAAAATACAGCGTAAAGTCGAATAAAGAATATGATGACATAGTTAAGTCCATAGATTCAAACTTTGCGATAGTTGAAAAGAACGAGAAAAGGATAAAGGAAATCATTTCCGAAATTGAAGAACTTTCTGCAAAAGTAGATGATTATAAGAAAAAGTTTGAAGAGGAATCAAAAGAGCTCGAGGAAAATCAATCCAAACTGGACGAATTGAATCAGCAATATGAAGATGAGGAGAAAGAGTTAAACAAAAAAAGAAATGAACTACTAAAACAGCTTGATGATGATAAGAAGAATCTTTATAACAGGATTAACAGCTCATTCAAAGGTGAAGCTATTGCTGTTGTGAGGAAAGAAAATTGCAGCGGCTGTTTCAATTCAATCCCTCCACAAAGGGTCATCGAAATTCGATCTGCTCAGAAAATCTTTACATGCCAGTCATGCGGGCGTATCCTGATAGACGAAAGCCTTGTCAATACAGATTCTGAGTGAGTTTAGACAGGATCATAAAGGTCCACACAGATGGTGCTTCAAGAGGAAATCCCGGTGATTCCGCTATAGGTATTGCAGTATTTGACAGCAATAATGAGCTAATCCTTTCACATAAAGAATATATTGGGAAAAACACCAATAATTATGCGGAATATTATGCATTAGTAAAAAGTGCGGGTATTTTAGAGGATATGAAAACTAAATTTGATAAAATAGAGTTTTATTCTGATAGTGAACTGATGGTAAACCAATTGACCGGCAAATACATCATAAGAAATGAAAGGTTAAGAGATTTATCTTTGAAATTTAAGGAAGAAATTCGAATATTAGGAAAGCCATTCGAGATATTTCATGTAAGCAGAGAAGATAATAAGGATGCTGACAAATTGGCTAACGAAGCATTGAATGAAGTTTTAAAACCAAAAAAATAGTTCTTTAAAAGTTTATCTCTATTCCATTGGGCAATCGCGCGTTTTCTCGCAAGGGAAAAGTGAGGAAAGTCCGGACTCCATAAGAGCAGGGACGCCGGGATAAAATCCCGGGTATTATAGGCGAAAGCCTATTATGCAGAAAGTGTCACAGAGAAGAATACTTTCCATAACAAAGGATAAAGGTGAAACGGCAGGGTAAGAGCCTACCATTTACGGAGCAATCCGTAAGATCGACAAACCTCGTTCGGAGCAAGACCAAGTATAGGGAGCTGAAGCACTGCTTACTTCTCATCTCCCGGGGTAGGTTGCAATAATCTTTGCAGTAATGTAAAAGATAAGATAAATGATTGCAACCCGAGCAATCGGGCACAGAATCCGGCTTATAAATGGAATAGAGAACTTTTTTTCCTCACTAATAAATCACCATATAATCGGAGTAAGCATGCAAAAAATTATTCTAATTTTAATTTGTCTTATACCTTTAACAAGCGTAAAAGCTCAGGACGAACCTACACTGCAAATGGACAGGACCTTTAATACGTCATCAGGTCTCAAGCTGGATTACAATGGAACATCTGGGGACCTTATAATAAATACATGGGATAAAGATGAGGCAAGGATAATGGTTTACGCAAACCAGAATGCTACTGAAAATATCGAGATCAAGCTTGTTGACGGTAACGGTGGTATAAACATTAAGGAATCCTCAAAATACCATTCTGCAAGGAATCAGAATATACAATTGAAATATGAAATAACCTTACCCTCAGACTATAATATCAATATCAACTCTTCATCGAGCGATTATGAGATTAACAACCTTTCCGGATCGGTAAAAGTAAAAACAGCCAGTGGAGACGGCGAACTTGTAAATGTGATCGGCTCGATAAATATATCTTCGGCAAGCGGTGACCTGATAATCGAAAATGTTGTTGGCGACGTTAAGTTCAATAGCGCCAGCGGGGATATTTCGTCGGGGAATCTAGTTGGGGCTTCAGACATTAAAACAGCAAGTGGGGATATTTCGCTTAAGTATATAACAGATTATGCAAAGATAAGTTCAACAAGCGGTAACGTAACATATATAACGGGAACTTCAACCCCCGGCGCTTCTATCAATACAACCAGCGGTGATATAACAATAATCCTTTCTGATGATACACAGGCAACGATACAATATGACACAAAGAATGTCAAGAATGGACATACTGAAAATGATATATTTAATGGCGGTGGGAATGTGATAGAGTGCAAGACAAAGAGCGGTGAGATCATCGTCGAGACCGGAGGGAATTATTAATACGCTTTCCTAAAATGAAGGGAATGATATTAGCGGCAGGCTTTGGCACCAGACTGAAGCCTCTCACGGATACACTTCCAAAAGCCCTAATAGAGTACCGAGGGCATCCCATGATAGCATACCAGATAGACCGCCTCAAAGAGGCAGGCATTAAGGAAATAATAGTAAACGTACATCACCACCCGGAAAAAATGATCGAATACATAAGTAATAATGATTTCGGTGTTGATATTAAGCTCTCTCTGGAAGATGGCGAAATACTTGGCACTGGAGGAGGGATAATACATGCAAAAGACTTTTTTTCGGGCGAAGATTATTTTGCTGTAGTAAACGTAGATATAGATACTAATTTCAACATAAAACAGTTAATGGATTATGCCGAGGAAATCAAGCCCTTTTCAGCAATAGCTGTGCAGAAGAGAAATACAAGAAGAGGCTTGGTTTTCGATGACCAAATGAACATGACCGGGCTACAAAAGGAAGACTCCCCTGCTGAAAATGTTTATGCTTTCAACTGTATGCATGTGATCTCCGGCGATGTATTTCGTGAAAATCTGGATGTGAGATTTTGCGGGGTCTTTGACATTTACCTGGAAATGATACAGCGTGGAAAGACGATTGTTGGGTATGATGTGGGAAATGCTTCCTTCAAGGACCTTGGAAAGATGGAAAATCTCAATTAATAGCTTCAATCCTTTTTATTTCTGGGAAGTCACGCATTAATGCTCTCTCTATTCCGGCTCTCAGCGTCATCTGGCTTAATGCACAGCCCGAACAATTACCTAAAAGCCTAACCTCAACGATATTACCATCTTTTATATCTACAGCCTCAACATCTCCACCGTCTTCGCGGAGATAAGGTCGGACCTTTTCGAGCGAGTTATTTATTTCTTCGAGTGTAATGCCTCCCTCCGTGTGTTATGGTGTTCCTTTTTCTTTCATACTTTCCTGTATGGATCGCGAGTAATCGAATTTCCATCCTCCGTTCTCTTTAACGGCGTATAACTCATTCGATTGACCTGTAGAGGTTTTAATAATTATAGTTGCTTTATCTCCATCAACTTTTTCTTCGACGACTTCGTAGTTGTCAGCAAGTACACCAAGTGAGTTTGGGTCCTCCATACTCACCTCGAAATACTGTTTACCGGTTCTATTTGTATTTGCGGCGATCTTGTCGTACATTTTATGAGACTCATCAGATAAATTATCCCAGGCAAGATTTGAATTCTTCTCTTTAACTGCTTTTACAAAATTGTTGATCGCATTACCGGGGGAATCTGATCCTGTTTGCGATCCGCATCCCCAGAGTAATACAAGCAACAACATATTTATTAAAATTATATTCTTCACAGTAAACTCCGTTTAAATTTCTATTTCCAGTGAAGGTACTTTTTCGGAAATGTTGTTTTTAATGTTCACTTCTTTTACTAGCTTTCTAGCAATATCAATAAATATTCGAGCTTCTTTTGAATCCGGATCGGAAATAACCATCGGTTTACCAGAATCACCATACTCTCTAATATTTGTATTTATCGGGATCTCCCCGAGAAGATCCACATTATATTCTGAGCTCATTTTTTCACCGCCTCCCTGTCCAAAAATGTAGTCCTTGTCACCATTCTCCTTCTGATAATAACTCATATTTTCGATGATCCCGAGCGTTGGAACGTTTACTTTGCTAAACATGATATACCCTTTTCTAGCATCTGCAAGAGATATCTCCTGCGGGGTGGTAACAATTACTGCACCGGTGAGCGGGAGTGTTTGGCTTAGAGTAAGCTGTATATCACCCGTCCCGGGAGGCATATCGAACAGGATAAAATCAAGATCGCCCCATACTACATCACTCATGAACTGCTTCAGCGCGCTGGAAGCCATCGGACCGCGCCATACAACTGCTGTCCCCTCTTCCATTAGAAACCCGATAGACATAACCTCGACACCATATTGCTCCATCGGCACAAGCTTGTTTTTCCCGTCAACCTTTGTTACGGATGGTTTTCCTTTTAAGTTCATCATTAAGGGAATAGATGGTCCGTATATGTCGGCGTCAATTATACCAACCTTAAATCCAAGTGACCTCAGGGCACAGGCAAGATTTACAGTAACAGTTGATTTGCCAACACCCCCTTTGCCTGACGCAACTGCGATCGTATTCTTTACTTTAGGTATTATGGAAGATTTCTTCGGATTCTTGTGCTCAAGCACGGCAGGTTCAAAATCAATATTTACTTCTTCAAGGTTTGGAAATTCTATCTTCAGCATCTCCGAAATTTCATTCCTTAATTTATCAATTGAGGAATCCGTTAAGTCCGAAGTTCCTAAAATTACCGAGAGTGAGTTTCCTTTTAGAGAAATACCTTTGATAAACCTGAGTGACGCAAAATCTTTTTTTAACACCGGATCCCTAAACCTGGCAATTACTTCAATGATCTTTTCTTCGTTCATTAACTTATTTATAATTATTCATATAAAGTATTAACTTAGCCAAATTACAAAATTTTGAAAATGTATTAAATCGGTAACTGAATAAATCGTAAATTTTAGCAAAAACTAACTAAATTGATTTTAGTAAGATAAATAAATAATTTAATAGTTATAAATGAAGTAAATGTTAGATAGGAAGTCCAAATTCTGGCTTGTTTTATTAATTATCGGAGCAATTTTCTGGCTCGGAGCGGTAAATGTTCGCTTTATTATAGGCAACGAACTGCTAATATACGATGAGTTTAACTTTAGGGTCAGTATACCGCCAGACGAGGAAAATGTGATATTTAAAATGGTTTCTAACTCTAACATAGTGGTAATGATCGCTTATGTGGTTACCTTTTTCAGCGCATTGATGTTTACAATAAAGTCTAAGATAAACATTAAAGAAAATCCATGGTTCCTGATGTGCTGTATTTTGTTTTTTGTTTTCGCACCGATAGAATTTTACATGTCATATATAGATCTTAAATTTGTTCTTCTCTATCATTCTAATCCTCCGAACCATGACGAGCTCCTCGAGTTGTTTGGCGAAAGGATCGGATTTTTAAAAGGTGCGCCCTGGGTTGCGTTGTTAAGTTACTACACGATAATAGCAATAGCGGTTATACAGCCTCTTAAGAAAACTCACGAACAGCTCGAAGAAGAAAAACGCAGAGCAATTGAGCATTCCTACACATATACATACCACGAAGAGGACGACCTAATGATAAAGGAAAGTGAGGATATGTAAGTTGGCAAAACATGTAATAAAAAAAGCTCCGAAAAAACAACCCGATCCACAAAAAGAAGAAACGATAAACGAACTTATAGAAATATTCAATAAGTTGGAATTTACCGTTAGGGTTGAGAAAGGAAGATTCAAAGGCGGATTTTGTCTTCTGAGGGAAGACAGATTATTTCTTATTAATAAAGATCTTGAGCAGGATAAAATAATCAATATCCTCGCTAGAAATCTTGCTTCAATGGGAATAGATAAGGTATTTATGAAGCCTAATCTAAGAGAATTAGTAGAAAATGCACTGGTTAATGATGAGTAATATATGAAAGTAACAATTCTTGGCACTGGCACTTCACAAGGTGTCCCGGTAATAGGTTGCGGATGCCGAACATGTACATCCCCAAATCCCAAAGACAGAAGATTAAGAACATCAGCATATATAGATATCGACGGGCAAAAACTTTTAATAGATACTTCAGCCGACTTTCGACAGCAGATGTTGCTAAATAAGCTCGATGATGTAGATGCAGTTCTTTACACACATCATCATATAGATCACATAGCAGGAATGGATGATCTAAGGCAGATCAATCAACGTTTGGATAAATTTATAAACCTTTACGGAAACGATCTCACAATGGATGAGATTTCCATTACATTCCGATATGTTTTTGATGAATATTTGATTAACCATAAGGCTGTTCCACTAGTAAATATTCACAGAATAGAAAATAAGCCGTTTAAAATTGTCAATACCGAGATACTACCTATCGAAGTAATTCATGGAAGGCTCCCGATATTCGGATACAGAATTCATAATTTTGCCTATATAACGGACGCAAGTTATATCCCCGAGGAAGAAGAACATAAGCTGGAAGGTCTTGACGTTCTTATATTGAATGCGTTACGTATAAGACCTCATCCGACGCATTTTAATTTGGAGCAGGCAACGGAACTCGCCCTAAAATACAAAGCAAAGAAAACCTACTTCACACACATCACACATGATATATTTCACGATGAGATAAGCGCTTCATTACCTCCAAATATTTTTCTGGGTTATGACGGTCTAACTTTTGAATTAGAATAAACTCAATTGAAAGAAACATTAATTAAAGCCACACGGGAAGCCGGCAGAATAATTAAAGAGAATTTCGCCGGTGAATTTGACATCGAAAGTAAAGGAAACGTCACTGCTAACATCGTAACCGAAATCGACAAGAAGGTTGAAGCAAAAGTAATAGAAATAATTAAAGCAGACTTTCCAGATCATGGTATAGTTGCTGAAGAGATCGGTGAAATAGACGAAAGTGCCGGCGTTAGATGGATAATCGACCCCATAGACGGAACAACTAACTTCGCACACTCCCTGCCTATTTGCTGTGTCTCAATTGGGATTGAGAAAGATGGTGAAGTCATAATGGGCGCAGTTTATAATCCTTTAATGGGAGAGTTTTATTTCGGAGAAAAAGGAGGCGGAGCATTTTTGAACGATAAAAGGATCTCCGTTTCAAAGACTGATGTCATGGAGTTATGTCTCTTTGTTACAGGTTTCCCATATGACACAAGCCGAAACCCTCATAACCCTCTTGGAGTATTCGGTGATGTAGTAATGATGGACATACCTGTGAGAAGGCTTGGATCCGCGGCACTCGACCTGTGCTGGGTAGCTTGTGGCAGGTTCGACGGTTTCTGGGAATACAATCTGAATCCCTGGGATGTCGCCGCCGGCTACATTATCGCAAAGGAAGCTGGAGCAAATGTTACAGATTTTACGGGAAATGAGCTATCTATATACAAAGGAGAGATACTTGCAACAAACGGCTTGATCCATGATAAACTACTGGATGTAATTAAAAAGGCGGCAAGGAAAAATGAGGGAAGTTAAATCTTGTTTAGAGTTTCTACCATTTCAAGCACAGCCTGCGTGCTTTCATAACCTTTATTTCTTTCAGCATTGATCGGGTCGTCCAGACTCCTTTCATACGCCTGTTCAGCAGTATAGCAAGTCAGCACACCAAACCCAATTGGTATCTCGAACTCACACGCTATAGAATTGATTAAGGTAGAAACTGAATTACAAATATACTCGAAATGAGCAGTTTCACCCTTTATTAAACATCCCAGAGCAATTAGACCATCATAATTCTTCTCGCTGTTACAAAGTTTTTTTAAAGTGATGGAAATTTCATACGCACCGGGGACGTGTATGACGTCAATATTTGACTCGGGGACACCTTTCTCAGAAAGTGCCTGTAAAGCTCCCTTTAAAAGTTTTTCTGTTATTGGTGTATTGAATTTGCTAACGACGATCCCTATTCGGCAGGAACTGATCAAAAGAGGCGTCTCCTCATATTAACAATATTATAGGAGGGAATGACGTAGTTCCCCATGTTTCCATATTCCCTATCGTAGATACCGTGAAAATCGGAACCTCCGCTAACAAGAAGGAAATTATCTGATGCAATAGAAGAAAAATATTCTATATCTTCACGACCATGTGAAGGATGAATAACTTCAACTCCATCCAATCCATATTTAAGAAGTTCATCGAGCATTTCACCTCTTACCATTTTCCCGGGATGTGCCACAAACGAAAGTCCGCCTATAGACGAAATGAGTTGTATGGCTTCCTTGGCATTCGGTACGGGCTTTTTGACAAAGGCAGGTTTACCGTCACCAATGTACTTCATAAAAGCCTCCGCTCGTGTTTTTACAAAACCTTCTTTGACAAGAGCCTTTGCAACATGAGGCCTGCCGACAGAAATATCTTCCGAAAGGTCAGCAGTGATGCTATCGATGGTGATCTTGCTTCCCATGTCATTAAGCTTCGATATCATATGTTGCAGGCGTGTGATTCTGGCATACCTCAAAGAAGTAAGAAACTTTAGAAGGTTCTCACTTTTATGATCTATGAAATAACCGAGAATATGAACTTCCTTGTCCATCAATCCCGTACTGAGCTCTACTCCGGGAATTACTTTGATTCCTACTCTTTCACCATATTCAATTGCTTCATCGAGCCCATTAACATTGTCATGGTCCGTAATGCTAATAATAGATAAACCAACCTTTAATGCCTGATTAATCAGCTCCTTTGGAGATAATTTTCCGTCTGAGAAGCTGGTATGCATATGCAGGTCAGCTTTAATATTTTCTTTAGCGAAATTCATTGGATGAGTGTATAATATAAAATAGCTATATCCGGTTGAATTTTAAAGGTATTATTTAAACCAGTTTACTATAAAATTGGGTTAAATCGTTCTTTTTCATCATTTAATTGAACAAAAATAATACATATATTATGAAAATTTACTAATTTGAACATAGTTTTATTGACAGGGGGGCTGTCATCTGAGCGTGAGGTTTCCCTAACATCTGGAAAAAGTATTGCTGCAGGGCTTAGAGAAGCCGGTCATAATGTTAGAGTAGTTGACCCAATTTATGGCGATAAAGAAGTTAGTGAAGAAAAGATTTTCGAGAATACTGTGAAACGTGACTACCCTACAGCAGAAGCACTAAATGAACTAAAAAGAACTGCCGACAGAAATATTATTACGTGCATTAATTCAAAGCTCTTTGATAATACGGACATAGTTTTTCTCGGTTTGCATGGAAAACTTGGTGAAGACGGAAGGATACAGACCCTTCTCGAGATGCGCGGATTGAAATATACCGGCTCGGGTATCTTACCATCGGGAATCGCACTAGACAAGAATCTCTCCAAGATACTCTTCCGTTATTACGGCATCCCCACACCGGAGTGGATGGTGATAGAAAAGAGTTCTCATATTGATCATGAAGAGGTAAACAAGTTGATTTCAAGTAAGATCGGATTTCCAAACGTCGTTAAACCTATCGATGAAGGATCAACTGTTGGACTGACGATAGTACAACCGGATGTTGAAGATGTTGAGCTTCCAAACGCGCTTGAGACGGCATTTAAATATTCCGATAGAGCGATAATCGAGCAGTACATTAAGGGACGCGAGCTGACAGTAACTATAATGGGCAAGGAGGCATACCCGGTAATCGAAATAAGACCAAAGGATGGTTTTTATGATTACGAGCATAAGTATACTAAGGGAATGACAGAATATATATGCCCTGCTGAGCTTTCAAAAGAAACTGAGGAAATGACCAAAAAGTATGCAATGCTGGCGCATAAAGTTTGTGGATGCTCTGTCTATTCAAGAGTTGATTTCATCATGGATGAAAATGGCAATGTTTATTGTTTGGAAGTTAATACTTTACCCGGAATGACGTCTACATCCCTGGTACCTAAGTCGGCAAATGCACTGGGAATGAGTTTTAGTGATCTGTTAAACAAAATAATAGAACTTTCATTAATGCATTAAAGCTAATGGAAGAAAAAGAACAAATAAAAAGCGAACCCCGCAAAAAAGAAGGTCTTATAACTGTAATTGCAAGGTTCATAAAGTACAACAAATATTTTGCGTTATTTGTATTGGTTCTGCTGGTTCTTGTATATATGACTGTATTTGGAAATAAAGGACTGCTTCACAGAGTACAGATGGAAAGAGAAAAGCAGGAGCTTGAAGAACAGCTCAAAGCAGAAACCGAAAGAACTAAGCAACTTCAAAAGGAAGTTGATGATCTGAACAAGTCTGACGACAAGATAGAAAAAGTAGCCCGCGAAAAATACGGTTTAACAAAAGAAGGTGAAAAAATTTACAAAGTCACTGTTGATTCTACCAAATAATGGAAAACATAGTTAAAACTCTCGAAGACCTGCTAAAAATAAACTCTCCAAGCGGGTACACAGAAGAAGTAATAAATTACATAGAAGACCTGTTCGAAAAGAGCGGGTTATACATTTCGAAAACGAACAAAGGATCGCTCTTTGTTTCATTCAGCGATAAACCGCGTCTTGCTCTAGCCGGTCACATCGATACGCTTGGCGGAATGGTTAAGCAGGTAAAACCGAATGGAAATCTGGAAATAACACAGGTAGGCGGTTTTCACATGAATTCAATCGAAGGCGAATACGTGACAGTTAGAAATTATGACGGGAAATTATTTACGGGAACATTCCTGATGAATAATCCTGCTGATCATGTGAATAAAGAACTGGGATCCGCCAAAAGGTCACCTGAAAATATGTCTATACGTCTGGATGAAAAAGTTAAATCCAATGCGGACGTAAAAAAGCTAAATATCGGGGTAGGAAATTTTGTTTTCTTCGACAGAAGGTTCGAATATACAAAAAGCCGGTTTGTAAAAAGCAGGTTCCTTGACAACAAAGCATGCTCAGCAGTGATGATTGAAATAATCAAGGAAATGGTTAAGAAAAAAGCAAAAAGTGAAACGGGATTTTATTTTTCCAACTACGAAGAAGTAGGGCACGGAGCGTGTGTAGGAATTCCCTCTTCTGTAGAGGAACTGCTCGTCCTGGATATGGCAGTTGTAGGAGACGGGTGCACGGGTAGAGAAGATGCAGTTTCTATCTGCGCTAAGGACTCAACCGGACCATACGACTTCAAAATGACCGAAGGCCTTAGAACACTTGCTAAGAAAAACAAAATAGATTACGAGATAGACATTTATCCGTATTACGGATCCGATGGAAGCGCGGCACGCAGTGCTGGATTAGACGCAAGAGTAGCATTAATAGGACCTGGTGTTTCAGCTTCACACGGTATGGAAAGGACTCATGTTAAAGGACTCGAAGCCACGTATAAACTCACAAAATCTTATATTGAATTTTTCAATAGGAAAGGAAAGTAATTGAAGCGAGTTGTATCAGGAATAAAACCCACCGGCGACGCAACAATAGGTAATTATCTCGGGGCTATGAAAAGATGGCCTCTAAATCAGGAAAATCAGGAAAGCCTTTTCTTTGTTGCCAATCTCCATGCGTTGACATATAGACAAGATGCAGAAGTATTGATGGGGAGGACATTAGATACAGTTGCATGGTTACTGACAGTCGGAGTAAATCCGGACATTTCTGTTATCTTCGTGCAATCAATGATACCGGCTCATAGTGAGATATGCTGGATACTGAATAACTACACAACAATGGGTGAGCTCGGGAAAATGACACAGTACAAAGACAAATCCCAGAAAATGGGAAGTCAGGGACAGTTAGTGGGATTATTTGATTACCCTGTCCTAATGGCTGGTGATATTATTTTATATGATGCAGATGAGGTACCCGTCGGCGATGATCAAAAACAACATGTTGAGCTCACACGAAACATTGTAAACCGGTTTAACAATGCGCACGGCGAAACATTTAAAATGCCAAAACCGACCTTCGCACAGGGTTTCTCACGGATAATGAACCTCAGCGATCCCGCTCAGAAAATGGGTAAGAGTGATGAATCCGATGGAAACGTATATTTGAAAGACTCACGTGAACAAATAATTAAAAAGTTCAAACGGGCTGTAACGGATTCTGATAATGAGATTTTCTTCAACGAAGAAACTAAGCCCGCCATAAGCAACCTATTAAGCATTTACTCAGGCTTTGCGGACAAATCCATACCGGACATTGTTAATGAATACAAAGGCGAAGGATATGGGAAGTTCAAAACCGATCTGGGCGAGCTCGTTGCAGATAAAATAACAGAACTTCAGAAAACTTTTGATAGTTACAGAAATAACGAGAGCGATTTACTGAAGATAATAGCTTCAGGGAATACCCGTGCTTCAGCCCTGGCTGATGCTAAGGTAAATGAAGTAAAATCAAAGTTAGGGTTGCTCTAATGTACGGGTTTTTCAATTGTTTTAATGGCATAAATTTATTTAATTATCGCACAAAATATCACATCATAAACATAATCAGTCCTATAAAGAAACTCATTTACCTTTTTAGAATTATTGTTCGAGATCCCGGTGGGTTGAAACTTTTTACCGTAAAATGCACTAAAACTATATATTAAGAGATTAATTATTTAGTCTCTTAGTTAATTATTCATATTGACATTGGAAATTAATAACCATAATTTTTTTTGATAAAGACCGTCAAAAGTGGCTAAAATAGACGAAAAAGATAAAGAAATTCAGGAATCCTTAAAGAGATCAGGTGAGATTCCTAAGCATATTGCCATAATAATGGACGGTAACGGCAGGTGGGCAAAGGCAAGAGGTTATTCAAGAAACAAAGGACATAGAGAAGGTGTACACTCTGTAAGAGATACTGTTGAAGCGTGCGGTCAGTTAGGCGTAAAATATCTTACATTATACACATTCTCGACTGAAAACTGGAAAAGACCCGAAACCGAAGTAACACTCTTAATGAAGCTTTTGATAAGAGCTTTGAAAGATGAGACTGACAATCTCAATAAAAATAATGTAAAGTTTATTTGCACAGGAGACCTTGAAAAACTTCCTGAGGATGTTTTCCATGAACTTCTCGATGCAATAGAAAAAACAAAGAACAATACCCTGCTCACACTAAACCTCGCCTTGAGCTATAGCGGGCGATGGGACATTGTTAATGCGGCAAAAAGGCTTGCACAGGATGCCTTAGATGGCAAAGTAAAAGCTGATGAAATCGATGAAGAATTGTTTTCAACGTATCTGGCACTAAAAGACCTCCCCGATCCGGATCTGCTTATCAGAACGGGAGGCGATTACAGAATAAGCAATTTCCTTTTATGGCAAGCAGCTTATTCAGAACTATATATCGAGCACAGTTTTTGGCCCGATTTCAGGAGAAATTTATTATATAAAGCTATCATTGAATATCAGAAAAGGGAAAGAAGATATGGAATGATCAGCGAACAGTTAAATGAACAAAACTCACAAAAGACAAAAATTCTGATCAAAGAGTATGAGAATGCTAAATTTGACAAGTAAAATATTTTTAGTACTGTTATTAGGATTTATACTACTTCCGGTGGTTTCCTTTGCACAAGATGGTCCTCAAACATACAGGATCGTCAGTATAACAACCACTGGTAACAAACTTTATGATTCGAGAACAATCGTAAGTTATTCAGGACTAAGTGTTGGCGATGAAATTGCAATTCCATCTGATGCATCACGGGAAGCTATTAAAAAACTATGGAATTTAGGTTTGTTTTCCGATATCAGTATGTACATAGATAGAGTTGTAGGAAACGAGGCTTACCTGGTTATCGATGTAAAAGAATTACCCCGGGTTGAATCGGTTGTAATAAAAGGCAATAAAGAGATCTCGACCGATGATCTAAAATCCAGAATTGATATTGTACCGGGAGAGGTCGTCAGCAATCAGAAACTGAAAGATGTCGAGTTTAACCTTGAAAAATATTACCAGGAAGAAGGTTATGCGCTTGCTGAAGTTACAGTTGATGAATTGATATCAGCTACAAATGAAGCAAGGATTAGGGTCACTGTTGACGAGGGAAAGGAATTAAACGTCGAGAAGATACGTTTCAAAGGAAATAAATCAATTTCATCAGGTGATTTGAGAGGAGCTATGGAAAACACCTCGGAAGGTGTATGGTGGCAGTTTTGGAACAGTAGCACGTTTGATAAAAAGAAATTCCAGGATGATATTAAACTCATAGAAGCATACTACAAGGAGAGAGGTTATAAAGATGCTACAGTTAAGGATTATAGCCTTGATGTTTCACCCAACAAAGAAGATCTGACGATTACAATAGATATTGACGAAGGATCTAAATATCGTCTAAATAATGTTAATTTTACGGGAAATGAAGTGTATAAAGATTCACTCCTCGTATCAATACTAGATATGAAAAGGGGTGATATATATAATCTGCGAAAGCTCCAGGAAAACTTATATGGTAATGAAAACGAAACAGATATAAGTTCTCTCTATCTTGATAGAGGTTATTTAGCTTTTAATGCTGAAACAGAAGAAAAAGTCGTTGACGGAAATAAGATTGATTTAACTATCAAGATTACAGAGAATAACCAGTTTAGGATCGGATTAGTAGGCTTTGAAGGAAACGAAAAGACAAGAGATAAGGTGCTAAGACGAGAATTATATTCTATCCCTGGCGACTATTTTACAAAAACGAGTGTAAAAAGAAGTTTACAACAGCTAAACTCTTTGAACTATTTTAACCCGGAAAAGCTAACTCAGCAGATCATTCCCGCAAATGATTCAACCGTAAACATAACCTACGTTGTCGAAGAAAGGTCATCTGATCAGTTCAATGCTTCAGTCGGATACAGCGCTAGCTTTGGATTCACCGGCTCACTTGGGTTGACATTCAATAACTTTGACCTTGCCAGACCACTTTCCGGCGGTGCGGGACAAATACTTAATTTTAACTGGCAATTTGGTGAATCCGGTACATACAGGACGTTCGCAATTGGCTTCACAGAGCCCTGGCTGTACGGTACACCAACACTTCTGGGATTGAATCTATTCGACACCCGAACAAATTACAATAGTATTGATATTCAGGAAACAGGTGGATATTTAAGCCTTGGACGAAGATTTAAATTCCCCGATGACTATTTCAGGGGAGACTGGGTATTGAAATTCCAGAGGACGGATACAAAAAGTGGTGCAGGAATATATGAGGAGGGAACACGCTCACAATTCAGCTTAAGGCAGACAATTACAAGATCAACCGTTTTTGATCCGGTATTCCCTACTTCCGGAACTCGAGTCTCAAACTCAACTGAATTGGCAGCCGGACCATTGATTGGAAATATCGGTTTTATAAAGAATATCTTTACCACCGAAACATATACGAGAATTTTCAGAGATAACAGTCTTACTCTGTATTCTACTTTTAATTTCTCATTTATTAATTCTATAACAACAGATAATTACCTCCCGCCAAACGAAGTTTTCTTTATGGGAGGAAATGGATTAACATATAATACGATTGCTCTAAGAGGATATGACGACAGAACTATCGGACCTAAAAACTCATCTGGTACAGCCATTGGTGGAACGGTAGCATTAAAATATGGTCTGGAACTCAGATACCCACTATCATTGGATCCGCTCCCTGTATTCATATTAGCATTTGCCGAAGCAGGTAACATATGGAGCAGTTTCCAAAAGACAGATCCATTCAATTTAAGGAGATCTGTTGGTGGTGGCGTCAGGCTTTTACTTCCTGCTGTCGGAATGATAGGATTTGATATGGGATATGGTATTGATAGACTTGCTGTTGACGGACAGCAACCCGAATGGCTGTTCCACTTCCAATTCGGTAGAGGATTTTAATTAAATAAAATAATATTTTAACTATATAAGGAGAAATTTTTTGAAAAACCATTTAAAAGTAATATTTTCCATCATTGCCGTTGCATCAGTACTTATTTTGAGCGGTAATGCGTCAGCCCAGGTAAATGTAGGGTTTGTGGATAGTGAAGTAATTATAAAACAACTTCCCGAAGCACAGCAGGTACAAAAACAACTGGAAGATCTACAAAAGCTTTACGTAGATACAATAACAACAAAGGAAAATGAGCTAAAAGAAAAAGCCGAAACCTTTCAGACCAAGTATCAACAAGCTCAAACCGACATTCAAAACGGTACTATAACGTCTCAGGACCAAATAGACGCGATCCAGAGCGAACTGGAAGCTATGCAAACAGAAATTAGAACCCTGGACGAAGGGCTCACGATCTATAAACAAAAAGTGCAAAACGATCTGATTCAAAAACAAGGAGAGTTATTCCAGCCTGTCAAGGAAAAGATCACAAAAACAATTGAAGATGTTGCAAAAGAAATGAAGATCAGCTTTGTTTTTGATAAAGCAGACGGTACCATGCTGTATGGAGATAAAAAATATGATATTACTTTTAAAGTGCTGGACAAATTAAAATAACTATCACTCGAAAATGAATTCACACCAAAGATATATATTCCTTGCTGTATTGGCATTACTATTTTGCGGGTATATCCTTCCTGCTTCTGCACAGACTAAGGTTGGATATATAGACTCAAAGAAGATCATTGACGCAATGCAGGAAACACAGGATGCAAAGTCAAGGCTTGATAATCTTGTTGCAGAATGGCAAACCGAACTAAAGGTATTACAGGACAGCCTCAAAGCCATGAAAGAAGATTATGAAAACAAGAAACTGATACTTACTGACCAGCTTAAGCAGCAGCTTGAGCTGGAAATAAGGGATATGGAAGCTCAGGTAGAAGATTTCAAAATACAGAAATTTGGCGAAAATGGGGAATATTTCCAAAAACAGGTGGAATTCATGAAGCCCGTGCATGACAAGATATTCTCTGCTATCCAAAAAGTTGCACGTGAAGATGATTATGATTACATTTTCGATAGAAATAGTGAAATACTTCTGCTCTACGTAAACGAAAGATATGATATTACGGCAAAGGTCCTGGAACTTGTACAGGGACCATAAGATATCCGTAATCTAAACACAATAATGAAATTAAACGAAATATCCGAATTACTGGATGCCGAATTAGACGGCGATCCTGACCTGGAGATAAATAACGTAGCCAAAATAGAAGCAGCCAATTCTGACGAGATAACTTTTATCTCAAACCCCCTATATGAAAAACATTTCGGAACTACCAGCGCCGGCGCAATAATTATTTCAAAAGAGTTTGAACCCTCTGCAAAGCGTACAGATATTTCCGTCTTGCGAGTACACGACCCATACAGATCTTTCCTGATATTACTGGACAAATTCGACGAACATGCTGGGGATGATTATGATGGGATTTCGGATGATTGTCATATCGGAAATGATGTCGAACTGGGAAACGACTTATATATAGGTGAGTTTACCACCATATCAGATAAATGCTCCATAGGTGACAACACAAAGATATACCCTAATTGCAGTATCGGAAAAGGTGTGAAGATAGGTGATAACTGCTTAATATATCCGAACGTCACAATTTATAAATACTGTGAAATTGGAAACAATGTGATCCTTCACTCCGGATCAGTAATAGGATGTGATGGGTTTGGACAGGCGAGACAGGAAGACGGCTCCTACATTAAGATACCCCAAAATGGAATAGTGAAGATCGAAGATGATGTAGAAATTGGTGGCAATTGTACTATCGACCGGGCAACGATTGGAGAAACCTTGATCGGGAAAGGTGTTAAGATAGATAACCAGGTTCAGATTGCTCATAATGTTGTAATAGAAGAAGATACAGTCATTGCTTCACAAGTAGGAATAGCAGGGTCGACAAAGATAGGTAAAAGGTGTATGATAGGTGGTCAGACAGGAATTGTCGGACATATAACTATTTGCGACGACGTTATGATAGGGGCATCCGTAGGAGTTTCTAAATCAATTGAGAAACCTGGACTTTACACAGGCTATAGAGCAAAACCCAACACTGAAAACCTTAAGCAGGAAGCTCGTATTAACAACCTCTCGGATCTCGAGGAAAGGGTCAAAAACCTTGAAGAAAAGGAAACATATAGAACAAAAACTACAAAATAGATGTTAGAAAAACAGCGCACCATCGGAAAACCCGTTACTCTCTCCGGAAGAGGCCTCCATACAGGTAATGAATCAAACATGACATTCAGACCTGCTCCCGAGGATTACGGAATCAGATTTATAAGAACAGATAAGGAAAACTCGCCTGAAATCCCTGCAGATATAGAACACGTAATAGATATTTCACGAGGTACAACAATTGCCAAAGATGGTGTTGAAGTTCATACTGTCGAGCATGTACTAGCCGCTATCATGGGATGCGAGATCGATAATATAATTGTCGAGTTGGATTCTAACGAACCACCGGTTATGGACGGTAGCGCAAAAGATTATGTTGAAACATTATCAAATGCCGGAATAGTCGAGCAAAATGCCAAACGTGATTACCTGATTATCGAAGATACTGTTCATTATCATGACGAAGAGGGACATGTTGATATAGTTGCGCTTCCTCTAAAAGATGATTTCCGTATATCGGTAATGATTGATTACAATAACCCGGCTTTAGGTGTACAGCACTCTGGCTTGTTTAATCTCCAAAAAGAATTCCGTACGGAATTTGCTCCCTCCAGAACATTTTGTTTCCTAAAGGAGATAGAATATTTGCAAAAGCAAGGTTTGATCAAAGGGGGTGATATAAATAACTCGATTGTAATAGTAGATCAGGATATAAATGAAGAGGACTTTGGTCCGCTTAAGAAAAAGCTTGGAATACAGGATAGTGTGATACTAGGATCAAATGGCATACTGAATAATAAGGAATTGAGGTTCAAAAATGAACCGGCACGGCATAAAGTGCTGGATCTAATTGGTGACCTTGCTCTAATTGGCGCCCCTATAAAGGGACAGATACTTGCAGCACGCCCGGGGCACAAATCCAATGTAGAGTTTACAAAGATCCTCCGAAAGCTGTATCTCCAAAAAAAGATCGAAAAGAAATTCCAGGTAATGAAGTCAGGAGATGTCATATTCGATATAGAAAAAATTCTCGATATCATGCCCCACCGGTATCCGTTCCTCCTGGTCGATAAAATACTGGAAATGGATTATGAAAAGAACAGAATAGTAGGACTTAAAAACGTTACCTATAATGAGCCCTTTTTCCAGGGACATTTCCCAAGGAAAAGAGTAATGCCGGGTGTTTTGATTGTAGAAGCTATGGCACAATGCGGTTTTATATTACTCATGAATGAGATTGAGAATATAAAGGAAAAAATGGTTTATTTTGCTTCGATCGAGAAAGTAAAATTTAGAAAGCCTGTCGTCCCGGGGGATCAACTTGTATTTGAGATGTTCCTTCTTTCCAGCAAGCGAGGTATCTGTAAGATAGGCGGTAAGGCTTATAAAAATTACATCGGTGGTGAGCTGGCATGTGAAGGTGAGTTCATGGCTGCCATCGTTGATATTATTTAACGTCAGTAAGAGCCTCTATACCGGGTAATTTCTTACCTTCAAGGTACTCAAGAGATGCTCCACCCCCTGTAGATACATGAGTAACACTATCTTGAAGTCCTGCCTTTGCTATTGCGCTGGCAGAATCCCCTCCTCCAACTATAGTGATCGCGCCATTTTCTGTGGCTTGGGCAAGAGCCTTGGCGATTTCAAATGTTCCTTTTGCAAAGTTCTCCATCTCAAATACTCCCATAGGTCCGTTCCATACTATTGTTTTTGATAAAAGTATGCGTTCTTTGAATAATGTTATAGTTTCCTGTCCAATATCCATTCCCATCCATTCATCATATTCCGGTGTAACAAGGTCAAACTCGAGCACTTTTACCTCGGCATCATTCTCAAATTTATTTGCAAAAACAACGTCGATTGGCAACAAAATATGCTTACCTGCTTTTTTGGCATTGTTCAGGATATCCCTTGCAAGGTCTACCTTATCTTCTTCAAGAATAGATTTTCCAATATTAAGCCCGAGGGCTTTATAAAAGGTAAACATCATTCCCCCGCCAATAAGAATAACATCTGCCTTATCGAGAAGATTTTGTATTACGTCTATTTTTCCTGATATTTTAGACCCGCCTAGTATTGCACAAAGAGGACGTTTAGGATCTTCGACTGCAGAAGATAAGTACATGATTTCTTTTTCCATCAAATAACCTGCTGCGCATTTGTCAATATAATCTGTTACGCCCTCAGTTGAAGCATGAGCCCTATGAGCTGTTCCAAAAGCATCATTTACATAAATATCTCCATATGAAGCTAATTTCTTTGCAAATCCGGGATCATTCTTTTCTTCCTCTTTATAGAATCGAAGATTTTCCAATAAGAGAATAGATCCTTTGTCCATCCCATCGATTATTAGATCATTTCCTTCCCCAATACAATCATCCGTAAAAAGTACTTCTTTATCCAAAAGGTCGGATAAACGTTTAGCTGTTACCTTTAATGAGTATTTAGGATTAACCTCACCTTTAGGGCGACCGAGATGACTCATAAGGATACATTTCCCGCCATTTTCAATGATGGCTTTTATTGTCGGAAGTGATTCTACGATCCTCTTATCATCGGTGATATTTCCGTTCTCATCGAGTGGAACATTGAAATCAACTCTTACAAGAATTCTTTTTCCATTAATGGAATTACTTTTTATAAGATCATCGAGGGTCAGTTTTCTCATAAAATGAATTAGTTTTTAATAATTTACAAAAAACTAATTATAGAATTGAGTCAGAATAACGGTGTCATCTACAAAGACAATAAAAAAACCCCTTCGGAGTTAACCGAAGGGGTTTGATATAAGTGTAATACTTAAATTACTTGAGTAGTACCATTTTCTTAACTTCTACGAAATCTCCAACTTGGAGTCTGTAGAAATAAGTACCACTTGACAAGTTCGAACCGTCAAAGTCCACTGCAAACTCACCCGCACTTAGCTGGTCAGCTACTAATGTTTTGACTTCTCTTCCGAGCATATCATAAACCTTCAGGCTTACGAGACCTGCTTTTGGAATCGAGAAGTTGATCTTTGTCGATGGGTTGAATGGATTAGGATAGTTTTGTCCTAATACATATCTATCTGGTGTCTGATTGTTATTAGAGATAATTTGGGCAATGTTTCCGCTATAGAAACAAATATGCCATGCTCTAAGTGAACCTGTATCTCCACTGGCTCTGTCATGCATTGTAAGTACCCAGTTACCATTCATTTCTGATGCTGCACCACCTGATCTTACAAAGTGCTTCTTCAGAGAGTCAACACCTGTTCTACCACCAGCTAAGTATTGTCCGGCCGGAGGAGGAACTGTATTACTGCCGTTAGTGTTAACAATCGGATTGTTTGAAGAGTCTGTTAAAGCAATACCAAATAGATTGTCTCCACTATTACCGAAAGAACCGGTTCCCATCCATGCAAACAGTGTATCAACCTGACCACCGTGTGAGAGATCGAATATGAGGTCACCGACCCATGTATGGATAACTGTATCCATCACAACTGTGATATCATCAAGAGTACCCATGTTGTTAGGTACCTTTATGGTGTCTCTTGCTGTTCCTGTCATGTTGTCAGGAATTGATACCCAGATACCGCCACGGTTGAAGCAGAGTGAACCGCCGCCGCCGCCCATGGAAGCAAGTTTGTATCCAGTAATAGCATAGTTCTGCCAGTTAAGGATAAGTACAAGATTTCCACCATCTTTTACTATCTCAGCACCACCTGCGATTTCTGCAGCTGTTTGACCGAAAGTATAGGTGTTCATTAATGTACCTGCACCACCGGAGAGTCTATACTTTACTACGCTTGAGTTTGTACCTGTTCCTTGGTCCCAAATCCAAAGAGTAGCAGTATCAACGTGTACGTTACCGCTATCCCAGCCTGCACCATACTTACCTGTCAAAGTACTTACAACAGTACCTCTTACAGCACCTGAAGTATCATGACAAATAATGTTACCGCTGAAGTTTGAGTTCCAGAAACCTTTTCTGTTTGGATCGTATGCAATCATCCTGAACTGTGCACCACCAACTGAGAACGTGCCAACAGTACCTAAAGTTGCATTTAACTTATAAAGAGTAGATGAAGCTGCACCACCGAATAAGTATTCGGTTGCACCAGACATTCCAATGGTCATATCTCTAACAGCACCTACGTATGTACCAGAGTCAGAGACAGTTCCTGGACCGCCACCTGGACCATCATTGTTGATCCTATAATAAGTAGTACTATTCCATCTGTTGTTATAGTACTTACCACCCCATAGAATACCACCTACTGTACCGCCGTTCTGTCCGCCGATAAGAGAGTAGTTGTAGTTCCACATGGTTGGGTAAAAACCTCCAGGAGGAGTAGTATCTGCCTGAATATTTCCGTTTTGAGTTACTTCGGAAACAGTCGGAGCTAGATCATTTGGCTGGTCTCCATTGATGGAATAGAATCCAAGTAAACCAATGGAAACAAAAGCAGCCAGAAGGAAAATGGTTGAAATTTTCAATTTCATTTTTTCACCCCTTTTTGATTTAGGTTGTTTGGTTGAAATTTTTAAATATACTACGGTTTGAATATCAATTGGATATAATCCGATGGGAATTATACTTAATCAATACTCGCCATAAGAATACTTATTTAAAACTTTAAAAACAACTATAAAATTTAAACTTTGATAATATCACAAATATATGCAAAAAGCCCCTGAATTGCATATTTCAGGGGCTTTTGTATACTTAAAATAAAATAAGTTATTTCAAGCTCTTATTTGAGGAGTACCATTTTCTTCACTTCGACGAAATCTCCTACTTGAATCCTGTAAAAATAGGTTCCGCTCGCTAGAGTTGATCCGTCAAAATCAGCAATAAATTCGCCTGCTGATAATTGCTCGCTAACAAGTGTTTTGACCTCTCTGCCAAGCATATCATATACCTTTAAGCTTACAAATCCAGCCTTAGGTATTGAGAAGTTGATCTTTGTCGATGGGTTGAATGGATTTGGATAATTCTGACTTAATACATACCTATCCGGTGTTTCATTTCCATTCGAGAATACTTGAGTGATATTTCCACTGTGGAAACAAATTGACCATCTTCTTAATTGTCCACTATCCTGTGTTGCCGCATCTCTAACCCAAAGGATCCACTGACCCTGCATCTGGGTTGGAGGTCCTCCTGGTCTTACAAAGTGTTTCTTAAGTGAGTCGACACCTGTCCTGCCACCCGGGAGATAAGTACCTCCTGACGGATTTGTAGTATTGCTTAGAGAACTGATAGCAGTACTTGAGGAATCTGAGAATCTAACATCGATCATGTTACTTGTACTGTTGCCAAATGTTCCTGTACCCATTCTACTGCATAATGTATCTGTTTGACCGCCATGGCTCAGTTGTGCAATTATATCACCTATATATGTATGAACAAGGGAATCAATGCTTACAGTAATATCATCGAGTGTTCCCATATTGTTGGTTACATTGATAGTATCATAAACACCGGCTGGACCATTGTCAGGAATAGCCTTAAACAGACCGCCTCTTGTAAAGCAGAGCGTAGTGCTGCCGCCGCCGGTAAAGCAGTTTCCTGTTATATCCGTGAAATCTATCCTTTCAAATGTACCAACACCTACTGTTGTAAACCCGCCACAAATATATGCCTGGGATCCGTTCATGCTTGCACCCTTAAAGTTAGAGCGTGCCAGGGAAATATCTGGCAATGTCTCCCAGGAACCTGTACACATATTATAGAGGTATGAAGTTGCCGTCAATGTAGCTCCTCCAATAGCGCCACCGGCAAACATAACTCCGCCACCGGTTCCTAGTTTTACAGGTGCAGAAGCCATTCTCGTAACTGCGCCGCCGGGATAATTTGCGATTGGTGTCCATGTAATAAGGGCTGGATTTCCACTATTTATAATACCCTTGTATGCGTTTGCAATACCGGCAGCTCCATCCCATCCGCCGGCTGTGATTATTGTATCACCCTGGATACCGATTCCCATCATACCTGCGGCTACAGGATAATTTGTTGCTGCTGAATATGTATTTGTAAGGGTGTTATATACCTGCACTGTATTAAAGTATCCTGTTCCAAATAGACCTGTACCACCGCCAACAACATAAACATTTGATCCATGCTTTACACAGCCTGCATCTGTTACCGGGGTAGGCATGTTTGCCATCGTTGTCCACGTATTCGTGATATAATTGTATTTCAACGTGAATCCAAGAGATGGACTGCTGCCGCCAAATACATATAATAAACTGTCGTCCATAACTACAGCCGTTCCGGCAGAGATCTGCTGCGGCATTGAGCTGTAATTATTTGTCCAGGTCATCGTATTTACATTATATCTGGCTACATTATTAAGCAGGGCGCCTGATCCACCGCCAAATTGGTAAATGTAATCTACCCCACCTATCTTTACCCATGCTAAGCAGCTTCTTGATTGTGCGTGTGGAGATGCTGTTAGGGTAGTCCACGTTGCCGTTGTTCCTGAATTAAAATCATAATTCTCAGGATTTATTGTACTTTCGTTTACATTACTATTGTAATCTGCAGGATCATCCATAAACGAATAACCGAAGAATAATCCAAGACAAACGAAAATAGTCATTAATGGAATCGAGAAAATTTTTTTCATTTTTCTTTTTTTAATTAAATGGAATTATTTTATTTATTTTTCGGAAGCTCTATTTATAAAGAAAAAGTTATGGAGAATCGTAAACGATGGCAGATACTGGTATATCTCCCGGTAAGTATATTACCGTGTCTTAACTTTTCCCTCATAAATCAAGTTTAAGATAAGGTAAACGAATAGTTTTTAGAAAATGAAAATTCCAAAATAAATAGAAGTTAGATTTGGGTTAGTTTTGAGATTTGTCAATGTCTGAATTGGTCGGATCAATTACATATTTTAACAAAGTAATAAAAAAGCCCTGCTCTAAATAGAGTCAGGGCTTTATATAACGAGACTAAATGATATTACTTAACAAGAACCATTCGCTTTGTTTCAACAAAATCTCCAGCTTGAATTCTGTAGAAGTATGTTCCGCTTGACAGTAGTGCTCCGTCAAATTCAGAAACATATTCTCCCGCAGTTAACTGGTCGCTTACAAGTGTTTTAACTTCCCTTCCAAGCATATCATATACCTTTAAAGTAACAAATCCTGCTTTTGGAATAGAGAAGTTGATCTTTGTTGATGGGTTAAACGGATTCGGATAGTTTTGGCTGAGCACGAACTTATCCGGAATAATTGTTGATATGTTCTGGTGTCCGGTGATCGTAGCGCCGTTTGAAACCAGGTACCCTATCAAAGCTTCCAGTACAGGTTTGAAATCCCCATCTGTGAAATATCTCGGATCCTGGAATAAAGAAGCAAATACATATCCGGAAGTATTTCTTGCAACACCTCCTAGAGTATCAGCTGCAGTTTGGGTCCTGTACTTATATAATGATACTGCACCATTAACTGGTGTACATCCGTCAGGATAATATCCATTACCGGCAGGAGTACTTGTCATATTCCTTGTTTGCCCCACATCTATTCCTACTCCCATCGTTTGATATGGAGATGCATTCATTCCATTATCGACTCTGAATACATATCCACCCATTTGGTGTGAAAATACTGTATCATCACCGTTTGATGCGGTTCGGCTGTAGTTATATCCCAGATCTGCACCCATCATTAGAAGAGCTTTTTTGTCAGCTGGAGTTCCTGAGCCGAGCCATGCTTTGAGCTGATCTTTAGCATTTTGACCAAGCCACCTACAAGTAATTGCATCGAAGCTTGTCTCCTGAATTATAATTGTCTTGTAGCCGGTCAAACTTGGCAGTACAGTATTAGTATCAAAGGTCATATAATCATATCCTGAGACCTGTTGAGGTAAATAAGCAAATAATGAGTCCTTATCAGCTAATCTCTTTGCACCGCCTGTAATCGTTGTATCATGAGTAAGGACAAGCGTGGTATTACCTCCCGGAGGAGCCGAAAGCGTATCGGTAAATATCTCGGTTTGAGCTATCTGACTCGATCCGCCGTAACCCGACGCGCAGACAAGCTTCCAGATTCCGTTGCTGTACTTTACTACACCGCTTTGTCCTGCTGTCCACGGAGTCGGTTTATTTGCCTCTTGAGTCCATGAATCTGCTCCAGGGCTGTAGATTAGACATACATTTGATACACTGGAGAATGCTACTGCTGTGCTTCCTCCTGTAAGTATCATACCCCTATTTCCCCATGTATGACCGTCGATCCTAAACATTCCCGTTGACACAGGGGCAGGCATCGGCGCGCCGGTTGTCCATGTTATCATACTTCTGTCACTCTGGTTTATTACCCCTCTATACGTGGTATTTACGATCGCAGCACCATCGACACCCGCTGCATAAACTATAGTATCACCTACTATTGCCATAGCTCCGCCAAACCTTACTGCCGGTAAACTGGTACATGTTCTCCAGGTATCGGAGATACAATTGTAAACATAAACCGTACTAAGAGTTGCAGAACCGTTATATCCGCCAACAAGATAGATCAAACTATCCTGATATCCGGCAGCCTTTCCCCAACCAATGTTCTGAGGTATATTAGCTTTTGAAGACCAGGAATTTCCATTAATATCGTAACGATAAAGAGTGTTAGAATAAGTTGTGGATGTATTTGCACCGCCAACCATATAAAGAGAGTCTTTTAACCTTGCTGAAGCGCCTCTGTCCCTTCCTGATGGAAGAGGGGCTACTGTGCTCCATGTATCGGTATTGACGTTATACCTTCTTACATCTGTTAGGTTTGCTTCGCCGCCGATTATAAACACCCAGGCTGTATCATTTCTTTCAAATCCCTGACCATGGCTGAGATCTGTAAGTGGTGCTGGAAAATTCGTACCTGAAGTCCATGCACCAACAAGATCAGGCTGGTTGCCGTTTGTTACAACGACTTCAGATGATGAAGTTTGCCAGGACGATGTTGTAGTGCTTAATCTGTCATCGTCTCCGGAAAACCCAAATAAAAATGTTATCGCAAGTACTGCGCAAGCGATAATACTAATAAGTTTCTTCTGCTTCATGAGTATTTAGTTATAGTTGAAAAAAACAATTTTTGATTTTAATTTTTTAAATCGAAAAAAAACCCCCTTTTTTCATATAATGAAATCAAGGGGGTGGGAGTGAAATAAATAAAACGAAAATTTCAACCACTACAATTTATAATAGTTTGAACCTTTATGTAAAACTAAAATTGGAATAAACATAGATGTGGTTAATGCATTAAACCGGGGGTAACAAAAAAGTCTTCAAAATTGAAAATTTTGAAGACTTTAAAGGGATTGAGACGATCTGATTTTATTTTATCAGGATCATTTTTTTAGTTTCGACAAAGTCGCCGACCTGGATCCTGTAAAAATATGTTCCACTCGACAGCTTTGCGCCATCAAATTCAGATATATATTCTCCGGCATTCAATTGCTCACTAACAATCGTCTGAACTTCACTTCCAAGCATGTCATATACTTTAAGAGTTACAAATCCTGACCTTGGAATAGAGAAGCTGATCTTTGTTGAAGGATTGAATGGATTAGGATAGTTTTGAGATAATTTGAATTGCTGCGGTATACCGCTTCCATTATTCGTAACAGATGTTACAAGAATTGTATCTGTTAATATCTCTGTTTGGGTCAGTTGTGTGACACCACTATAACCGGAGGCACAAACCAACTTCCAGATTCCGCTGCTGTACTTTACAACACCGCTTTGTCCGGCAGTCCAAGCAGTTGGTTTATTTGCCTGCTGCGTCCATGAATCTGCGCCGGGACTATAAACAAGACATATGTTTGATACACTGGAAAATGGAACCGCTGTGCTTCCTCCGGTTAGTATCATACCTCTGTCTGCCCATGTGTGTCCGTCGATCCTGAACATTCCTGTCGATACCGGGGCAGGCATAGGAGCACCTGTATTCCATGTAATTACGCTTCTGTCACTCTGGTTTATTACACCTCTATATGTAACATTCACAACTGCGGCACCGTCAACACCACCGGCATAAACAATAGTATCACCTACTATTGCCATTGCTCCGCCAAATCTTACTGCTGGTAAACTGGTACATGTTCTCCAGGTATCTGAGATACAATTGTAAACGTAAACCGTATTTAACGTCGCTGATCCGTTGTATCCGCCAACAAGATATATCAAACTATCCTGGTATCCTGCTGCTTTTCCCCAGCCAACATTTTGAGGTATATTTGCTCTTGAAGTCCAGGAATTTCCATTAACGTCATAACGAAAAAGAGTGTTCGAATAGGTAGTAGATGTATTTGCGCCGCCGACCATGTAAAGAGAATCTACCAATCTTGCTGAAGCGCCTCTGTCTCTTCCCGACGGAAGCGGAGCTACAGTACTCCATGTATCGGTATTGACGTTATACCTTCTTACATCTGTTAGGTTTGCTTCACCTCCTAATATAAATACCCAGGCAGTATCATTTCTTTCAAATCCCTGACCATGGCTGAGGTCTGTTAGTGGCACCGGAAAATTCATTCCGGTAGTCCATGCACCGATTCCATCCGGCTGGTTACCGTTTGTTACTACGATTTCTGATGATGAACTTTGCCAGGATGATGTCGTTGTGCTTAGCCTGTTATCATCTCCGGAAAACCCAAATAAAAATATCATCGCAAATACCGCACATGCGACAATGCTAAAAAGTTTTTTCTGATTCATGTGGATTTATTAGGTTGAAAAAAACGTTTTACTTTGAGTGGAGTAAAATCATAATTATTTAAAAAAATCTTATCAAGGGTATTTTAAATATCCCGAATTTAAATACTTTGATTTATGCGGCTTTTAGCTCATGCAGATCTATTTCGGATTTCTCTCTTACTACGTCAGCAAACTTTTTCTTGCTTAGCTTGCTCTCCAGCCATGAGACTATATCAAAATAGTCAAATGCCTTCTTTTCATACTCATCCTTCCAGATCCGGTCAAGCTCATTCTTGAGCTGATGAAATTCGAAACTCATATCCGAATCTTCATCCAAAAAGGGTAGACGCTTGATAAACTTTATTAAAGCATGTTCATACTTGTAAAGTTTATCTTTATTATTTAGGTACCTTAGTACCGATTTGATATTATACTCCAGCAGATCAATATTGCCTAGTTCATAGTGGATGATCAAGTTCATTATCTTAGCGAATATCTTATAATCCAATCTAAAATTGGAGTTATCGTTGAGTATCTTATTTACCCAGAATAGCGCCTTTGCATAATCTCCTGCACCAAAATACACATAGGCAATCGCATAGATCACCTTTAGCTCCTCTGACTTATTGATCTTCCCGTGATATTTATCCAGCCATTTTATAACTTCCTCCGCAGTTTCCGTAGCTTCCTTAAAATAACCGGCGATCGAGTAAATATACAATTCAAAGCTGTATGAGCTTACACACATATCCAGATGAGTCGGAACCGACTGCTTGCTTTCAAATCTCAGCGCGAGTTCTCTCTTCAATTTCAAATACTTTAGACACAGCTTTATCTTTCCAAGATTAAATGCAAAAGCTATCGCATCCGATAAAGCATATATGTATTCCTCTTTCATTGAACTTATCTTCTCGGAATGCTTCTCTATTAGTTTGAGCCTTTTTTCTCCATACTCAAACGCCTTTTCCTTATCGCCCAGGCAATAGTAGTATAAATAATTTATAATATAAAAGAAGTTCTTTGCTCGTACAGTTTGAGCCATGTCTTCCGATTTCATTAGCTTATCGGCAAATATCATATTATAGTTTTCTAGATCCTTCTCCGTTCGCGGTCTTCCTACTATTTTGAATAAGCTAGATATCTTGAGATATATATTATTATACTCAGCAAGGTTTTCGAGTTTTTCAAGAACTCTTTTTTCCTCGACTAATTTTGAATCGGAATACTCGTCAAAATTCGGCTCTCCTATTTTTTTATAATCGAGAGAGCGTTCATACCTTAATATATCTATGAGCTTGGTATAGTTCTCAGTTTCAACGGCAAGCTTCTTTGCCCGTTTTAACAAAGTCTCAGCCTGGTTAAAAAGGGTTTTCTCGAATAAGATTTTATATTGGTTCATCAAACTAACTATCTTACTACTTGTGGATTCCTCACTATGGTAGCTCTCGAGGCTTTTGAGGATCATATTCATAAGGTAGTTCTTAGCGGTAGTAAACTGCTTTATAAATTTCTCACCCTTAAATCTGTCCTTTAGGGCATCCTCGTCATATACTTCTTGCTCATTAATAGCTTCAAATAACCGCAGATAGTTATTTTCCTCACCAATAATATGCCTTTTGGCAAATTTTACAAAGTATCCTTTCTCGGAAACGGTAAGCGATTTTATTAAATTAAATAGATCTTTTGATGGTTTCTTCAATTCTGATAGGGATTTAAGACTTTTTAATGAAATTCATATGTTAATAATTTATATTATTTTAACTTTTTTATCAACTTTTTTTGGAATCAAGCTCAATGTATATACGAGTGAGCGACTCCTATGTTTTGGAATCTTTTTCTTGATATTAAATCATATTTTACTTTAGATTTGTATTAAAATCACTTAACTTTTAGTCGTCAGGATTACCTAAGAAATAAAACTATGGAGAAAAAAGTTATAACATATCCCGGTATGACAAAATTCCTTTTTGTCACTCTTATATTATTGGCATTCTCCTGTAATATACTTCTGGCACAGAATTTCACTGATTCATTTATTGATTTAGAGGGATCTTCAGGCGGTACTGTTAAGTGGGTTGATGTGAATGGCGATGATTACCTCGATATTTTTATTAGTGGATCAAACTCCGGCAGTAAAAATGCATTCTGCACGATATACCTTAATCAAGCCGGAACACATTTTACTAATTCAAAATTATATTTCCCGCCTGTTAACTATGGTTCGGCAGACTGGGGCGATTACGATAATGATGGTGACCCCGACTTGTTATTAATAGGAATGGTCGATCAATTACAAGGTTCCGTTATTTGTAAGATCTATAAAAATAATATGCCGGAAGGTTTCACTCCAGTTGATTTTGGATTCAAAGGCGTTTTTAATGGCACTGCAAACTGGATCGATTTTGACAACGACGGTGACCTGGATATTTTCACTACCGGACTTGACCTGTATAATCAAGTCTCGGCCAATTTTTATGAGAATAAAGACGGAGTCTTTTACGAAAAGTCGATATCTATTACACCTGCTTACGGTGGCTCGGTCACTGTTTGTGACGTAGACAAAGATCAGGATATGGATATAATTTTATCCGGCAAACGAACTATCAACTCAACCAACAGCATTAATACAAAAGTATATCTTAATAATTCAAAGAACGGTTTTAAAGAAGTTGACTTAGGGTTGCTTGGAGTCTATAATTCCTATATATCATGGGGCGACTACGATAGTGACGGCAACTCTGACATACTGCTTACCGGGCTGTCACAAGACCCTGATAGCGAAAATTCTCCGACAAGTGTTACCAAAATATATAGAAACCAGGGCGGATTAAACTTTTCGCCCGTGGAAAGCCAGATAGTAGGTATTCATAAAGGAATAGGTGTCTGGGGCGACTGCGATAATGACGGCAAAAATGATATTCTCATTTCAGGCGGTGTTCTAAATGATATTTATACATCTATGAATAGGACAACGAAAGTGTACCTGAATAGATCTTTATCATTTACCGAAATAACTAATGCACCATTTTTAAGTCTTACCAATACGTCAGGTGCCTGGGGTGATTATGATAACGATAACGATCTGGATGTGATTATTGCAGGGCTGGATAATAAATCAAATGATGTAACTCGCGTTTATATTAATCATAGTGACTACCCTAATTCGATCCCTGTCGAACCTAAGGGTCTTACAACATCCATTGATAATGGCAGTGACAGTATGATTAGGATACAATGGCTTCCGGGATTCGACAATAATTCTTCTCCAAAATCACTTACATATAATTTAAGAGTTGGTACAACTCCCGATGGCTGTGAGATAATGGCTCCAAATGCAAATGTTCAAACTGGATTCGTTAAGATGCCTGTAAGGGGAAACGTTGATAACAATACAAGCTGGTGGCTGAAAAACCTTCCACCGGGAACTTACTACTGGAGTGTACAAAGTATAGATAATTCGTTCTCTGGTTCGCCATTCACTCCAACCCAATCCTTTATAGTTAAACAATCAGTAGGAATTGCGCAGATTAGCTCGGTGCCTGAAAAGTTTGCTCTTCAGCAAAACTACCCGAATCCGTTCAATCCTTCTACAAAAATAAGATATTCTCTCCCCGGTAATACCAATGTAAAACTGTCCATTTTTAATTCACTGGGACAAAAAATAGACGAATTGCTAAATCAGGATCTTTCGGCTGGAACATATGAAGCTGTATGGAATGCAAAAACTTCATCAGGAGAGGCGCTATCATCAGGTATTTACTTTTATACCATTGAAACAAAGTTTGGAATTGAATCAAGAAAAATGCTTTTGATCAAATAATCTATAGAGTTTTATTTATTCCCCCACATGCAAGGCCCTGTCTATTTGTTTTAGCAGGGCTTTTATTTTATAACCTTTAAAGGATTTTATCATTGACAATTGGCTTTAAAATTATGAATTTTAGGTAATTAAACTTTATGCATATGAAAAGAATAGTCGTAGGTGTTTTATTTGTCATTTTTTCCGCAGGTATATTAAATGCCCAATTAATTGATGGGGATTCAAAAAAAGAACTTAACAATTCCACCAACAACCTTATACTCGGTATCTTCAATCCAAATAATTTTTCAATGAACCATAGGTTTGAGGTTTCTGTAATAAGTTCGGCTTACGGTGACGCTTCTGTTACTTCATACATAAATTCAATGAATTATAAATTCAATGATAAGTTATCTGTTTCAGCAGACATTAGCCTGCAGTATTCTCCGTATGCAAATTCGATTTATGGTTCTGCCTATTCTGAACAGTTGCAAAAAGATCTTTCGGGGATCAACTTATCAAGACTTTCTCTCGACTATAAAATTTCGGATAACTCATACTTAAAAATTGAGTATAGAAACCTTAAGAATTCACTTTACGATTTCGGATACAGAGACAGGTACGGATTGGGATATTAATTTTCCAATGAATTGTTAAAAAATTATATACCGGGAATAAGTTTTGTTCTCGGTTTTTTATTTAAATGGCAAAAACCGGTCCTAAAGATAGCAGTAAAAAAAAGATCACAAATGCTGTTCTGAACTTTTCTATACTGGCTTTGCTTTTGGTTTGTGGATATCTTGTTTTTTCGATTGTAAGCAAATCGGTTTCCTCAAAGAACAAAAAACCCGTCGAGATCACCGACACAACCAATAAGATCACTAACCAGCCAAATCTTACGATGCAGCTGGACGTGAGAAATGGTACAGGTGAAGACGGTGTAGCAAAATTATTTACCGACTTTCTTAGAGAAAAAGGTTTTGATGTAGTTGAAATGGGTAACTTTAATACCGAAGATCAGGAAAAAAGCCTGATACTGGATAGAAAGGGAAATAAACAAAACTGTAAAAAGATTGCTACTGCACTCGGTATTAGTGATAAAAATGTCATTCAGCAGATCAATAAAGAATTGCTAATAGATGCTACCGTTGTAATTGGGAAAGACTATAAAGAATTAACTCCGTTTTTAAAAAAGAAAACTAACTAATGAAAGGAAAAGAACTCGCCGAAAAGATTGCGCAGTTGATGCTTGATAAAAAAGGAGAAGATGTAAAGATTTTTGACATTAGGGATATCACCACAGTTGTAGATTATTTTGTAATATGCTCCGCCTCCTCGGATACACAGGTTAGAGCGATAGCCAATCATATTAAAGATGAAACCGGTAAGATGGGAGAGAAACCCTGGCATAATGAAGGTTTGAACAACCTCAGCTGGGTACTTATGGATTATGTTAACGTAGTTGTCCATATATTCCTTAATGAAACCCGGAGATTCTATAACCTCGAAGGGCTTTGGGCGGATGCGGAAATTATTGAAGTAAAGGATGAAGCCGAGATTAAGTAAACCGCGTATCCTTCTCACCATTGGAGATCCTAACGGGATTGGACCTGAGATCATACTCAAGATCTTTTCAAACAAAAAAAATACCTCTGAATTCGATCTCCATGTTGTTGGATCAAAAAGTATACTCGATCAATATGCAAACAGATTAAAACTTCCAAAAATTAATGCCGGAAAGGTTATTGACATTACTGATGGGAAAAAATTTCATACTAATCCCGGAAAGATCGATAGCCTGGCTGGGAAACTATCGGGCACCGCTATCAAAAAAGCCATAGAGCTTTGTCTGACCGAAGAGTTTGACGCTATGGTGACATTGCCCATTTCAAAAGAAGCATTTAATAAAGCTGGGTATCATTATCCCGGGCATACAGAAATGCTGGCTGATCTTGCCGGGGACGGATCGACAGCCATGATCATGTATTCACAAGGTCTGATTTTATCTTTAATTACTGTACATATTCCCTTAAGTTACGTAAGTAAAGCTCTTTCCAAAAAACTGATTATTCAAAAGACGATAATTATTAATAATTCTTTAGTGAAGGATTTTGGGATAAAACATCCGAAGATTGGAATACTGGCTTTGAATCCTCACGCTGGAGACGGAGGTATGCTTGGTACGACTGAAATCGATAAGATTATTCCTTCCATAAAAGGATTAAAAGATGCTGGATTTAACGTTGAGGGTCCTTTTCCCGCTGACGGATATTTTGCATCGGGGATGTATAAAAAGTTCGATGCAACGATTGCAATGTACCATGATCAGGGACTCATCCCGTTTAAAATGATATCGAAGAATAAAGGAGTTAATTATACCGGTGGAATTAGCCTTATACGCACTTCCCCAAATCACGGAACCGGGTTTGACATCGCCGGAAAAGGTATTGCAGATCCCAATAGCACACTTGAAGCAATAAAGCTGGCAGACAAATTGACAAAAATCACCTAATGCTGAAATTTGAAGACGTATCATTTTCCTACAACTCAAAAACTCTCTTTGAAAATATAAGCTGTTTCATTGATAAAGGAGAATTTGTATTTATTGTAGGCGAGAGTGGCATCGGAAAAACCACTTTAATGAAGCTGATTTACCATGAGGAAGCGCCAAATAGCGGAAATGTCATCTTCGACGAATATGAATCCCGCAAGCTGGATAAAATGGACATCCCTTACCTAAGGAGAAAGATTGGCATAATCTTCCAGGACTTTAAGCTCCTTAATGACAGGAATATCTTCGAAAACATCGCCCTCCCATTGTACATCGAAGGTCAAAATCCCGAGCTCATAAAAAAACGCGTTTACGACTGCGCTTCAAAAGTAGGCTTACTGGACAAACTAAATGAACTGCCGTATGACCTCTCTGGCGGTGAGAGACAGCGCGTAGCCATTGCCCGTGCCATCGTAAATGACCCATTACTCATCCTCGCCGACGAGCCTACCGGAAACCTCGATCCCTTCATCGCCGTCGAGATCCTAAACCTCCTCGTGGATATAAATTTCCTCGGGACTTCCGTTATTTTCTCTACACACAATTTCGAAATAGTAAGAAGAATGAAGGATAAACGCATCCTTCAGATCAAGGATCACAAACTATTTGAAGTGAAAATGAAGAATTGATCAGTGATTGGTCTGCCTTCGCATTAGGAAATTCAGCACTCGTCCCCAATCGTGCTCAAAATTATACTCGAACCTGTCCTTTGGGTTTATCCTGAATGCACTCTCCAGCATATCTATACCCTTTTCCAGGTCACCGCTGATAAAGTACACTTTTGCCTTCTCGTAAAACGGCTCAGCCCAGTCTGGCTTAAATTTGATCACATTATTAAATGCGTCGATGGCTTTATCGAACTTCTTCGCGTCATAAAGCGCACAGCCGTAATCATACCAGGCATCATAATTCCTGGATTCCAGCTTTACAACCTTTCTATAGCTGTCGAGCGCGTCATTCAGCCTGTTAAGAGCAATCTCTGTATCTGCTTTAGAATACCATATTTCCGAGTAATCCTTGCAGAGCGCTATTGCTGAATTATAATCCGAAAGTGCTAGTTCGTATTCGTTCAGATTATAATAGCAGTTGCCTCTTCCAAAGAATGACTCGTAATTCCCTGCTTCCAGGTTTATCGCCTTTGTGAAGTAGTATATGGCATCCCTGTAGTTTCCGAGCTCTTCGAAGGCATTAGCAATATTATGATAAGAATATGAATCATCCTTCTTATATGTCAACGCCTTTTTATAATACTCGATAGCTTTGTACAGTCTGCCCAGCGATGCGTATGCGTTTCCGCAATTATACCACGCTGAAGCAAAATCCTCCTTTATCGCGAGGCACATCTCGTAACTCTCGATTGCCCGCAAAAATCTTCCCTGCCTGTTGAGAACTATTCCTTTGTTGTACCACGCATTGTAATTCATTGGAGCCAGCTCCAGGTGCTTTTCGTATGATTTTAAGGAATCTTCTAACCTTTCCAGAAAATCATAGCAATAACCCAGCTCATAATATGCGTCTTTATGATTGCTCTCTATCTTTATTACATTTTCGAAACACTCTGCCGCCTCAGCGAATTTCTCGATCCTTTCATAGGTTAATCCCATGTTAAATAAGGCATCTGAATTGTTCGGTTCCATGTTCAATACATCTTTGAATAGCTCGATTGCCTGGTCATAGCTCTCACTATTATCTAAAGTTATGGCTTTATTTAAGAGGATTTCCATATCGGTTGGATTTAGAGATATGGCTTTGTCGTAGTAGATCAAAGATTCTTCATATCTTCCCAATCCATCCAGTATAAGCGCTTTCTTATGATATCCGTCCGTTGAATATGGATACAGCTCTAAAAGAATATTGACATATTTTAGCGCCTTTTCATAATCCTGTTCCTCATAGAGCGAGGTTATATACTCTTCAAGCGATTCCGAATCGTACTTGAAATTGCTGAAGTCTTCGTTATCTGAATCCTGACCCTTCTTATTCCCCCCTGACCTGTTTCCATCCTGTCCGTCGCCTTCTTCATCGAAAAACCCCAGATCGTCGAAGTCGTTCATTAATTTTTCTCCTTTAGTCTTTATTCCCTTTTTGGCATCCGGCTTTTACAAGCCGAATTCGAAATTAAGTTAGAGATTATTGGGTTTTAAAGCAAGTAAATAGACATATAGGAAAAAATTTTTGACACTGCTGAATGCCATTTACATAAGTCTAATTTTCGGATATATTATTAGCTCCCTCTGACCCAATTTTACACCCCAAAATTTAACCCTTTTTACACTTTACTCACAGAATAAAAACACATTTTTTTTCATATACTCGATTTGTCATATCCTAAATGGGGGATTTTTTATATTATATTGTGAGTTATTGATTTAAACCATTTATAATGAAAATCGCCCGTTTCATATACATTCCTGTTCTTATTTTCGTCTTGAGCTCCTGCTCATCTATTGAGATAAAAGAGAACATAGAGATCAATGAAAATGAAGACTGGCTCATTGTAGGAGCCAATCCGGCGCATACCAATATATCGAGATCCAATTATCCTCTTGAGCCCCCATTCGTGCTTTTTTGGGACTATAACGCCGACGCCGGCTTTTCTAATAACTGTCTATCTGCCAGCGATGGAGTACTTTTTGCTTCCACACTCAGGGGAGAGATTTTTGCTATGAATATCGCGACCGGAAAAAGTCTCGGTCGGATAACCAACTTAGGAAAGGGAGCGTTCGGTACACCCGCCATATTCGGAAAAGGCATTATAGTTACGTTCGACGGCGACAAAAAGAATTCCATTATCAGCTATAATATAGAGCAGGGTACTGAGCTATGGTCACGTGATATAGGTATGTCAAAAACCTCACCTGTTTTATACGATGATAAGCTCCTCGTAAGCTCTGTCGATAACAAAGTTTATAGTCTTGACAAAAAGAACGGAACGATTTTATGGACATATTCCGGTACAGGGAAATTTTCCTCACCGAAAGCGTTTTATACAACACCGGCTCTATATGACTCGATTGTCGTTATAGGTAATACAAATGGCAGTCTTTACGGTATCGATTTATTAACAGGACAGGACCTCTGGGAATTTAAGACCGGCGGACCTATCTATGCCGATGCTTCCATTAAAGACGGAAAGATCTATATCGGATCCGATGACGGGAATTTCTACTGCCTCGGACTTGACGGAACTCTCATCTGGAAAAAAAGAATGAACACCTCTTTCAAAGCATCCTCTTCCTTCTATGAAGATAATGTTATAATTGCCGGAGTCGATGGATATGTTTATTCTTTAAGCACACATAATGGTGACGAAAAATGGAAATTCAGAACCAACGGCACTATATGGGCTTCTCCTGTTGTTCATAAAAACAAGATTTTCATCGGCTCATTTGACATGAATTTCTATTGCCTAGATGCAAATTCCGGCAATAGACTGTGGAATTACACTACCGAAGGAAGAATTAGAAGCACAGCTTTGATCTGGAAAAATTTTCTCTTTGTGGCATCCGAAGATAAGAGTATCTACTGTTTCAGAAGTAAGGAGGACACACAATGAGCAAACTGCTATCGATAATACTTGGTTTGTTTGTATTATACTCTGGCAATATTTATGGACAGGATTCATCCGGCACTGTCTCGCTAAGTATATTTTGTAATATCGAAAATGCCAAGCTTTTCCTCGATAGTACTAGTCTGGGCAATCCGCCCGTGAATAACTATAAGGTCGCGCCCGGTATATATACTCTGAGCATATTTAACCCCTCGTCCTCAAATAAATGGGAGGTCGAGAACTACAAAAGAGAAATTGAAATATTATCGGATACATTACTGGACATTAACTTTTCGGAATTTTACTTCATTGATTCGGATCCTTATAATACAAGCGTCTATAATAATGATAAATTCCTCGGCTTAACACCTTTGAGAATACAAACGGAAGACCCGTTGTCCGGTATACTGACCTTTAAAAAGGATGAGTACAAAGATTATCTTTTTGACCTTTCCGGTAATGATACTCTGAGGAATATTTTTGTTAAACTAACTGAAAACCGCTACGGACAAACGGCCCCGGTTGTCTATAAAAATAAAAAGACCAACTTTAAATCGGATAGAAACTTTCTTGCTATTGGCTCATTTGGTGCCGGAGCGCTCCTCGGAGCCGCGTCTGCTATTTACTTCAAAAATACCGCTAATAATTCCTACGATCTATACAGGCAAACCTTCGATAAGACAGACCTGGATAAAACTAACAGGAATGATACATACTCCTTAATATCTCTTATTGTAATGCAGGGGGCTATTGCGGGATTGATTTACTTCCTATTCTTTGACTGATCTACTCGACTATAAGCATCTTTGCTTTTCGGGATGACCTTATATTGTGAACTAATATAGCAGCGAAGATTATTCCCGCTCCGATAATGGCAAACCCCGACGGCTTCTCCCCTATTCCAAGGAAAACCCAGATAGGATTGAATATTGCCTCCAGCATAGCTATTATCATGCTCTCCGTGGCGCTGATATACTTTATGCCTTCATTGAATATCATATAGCTCACACCGATCTGTATTGCTCCCATATATAATAATATAAGAAACTCAGTACCCGTCAATGCCAGCTTATCGAATACTAGTGGAAGACATATTAATGAAACGAGAAAATTCCCTACGATCAGGTTATTTATTGTATTTGTTGAGCCGTGGAGCTGTTTCTTCCATTTCAGGAATAATGAAAAGAACGCAAAACTTATCCCTGATAATATTGCCAGAAGATTACCGTAAATACTTCCCATATCCAGCCTGCCGAAAAAAAATAACACCATACCGGCTATACAGAATAATATCGTTACTAGGTCACGGGATTTAAACTTCGTTTTCAGGAATATGGGCTCGAGGAATAATAAATATATCGGAGCTGTAAATTGAAGAAAGATTGCGTTAGCCGCAGTAGTCATTTTGGTGGCAAGAACAAAAAAAATTAATATAGCCGAATAAGAGATCGCGCAAAGATTGGAAATTATGTCTGTTTCGAATTTAGGCTTTTTGTTACGAAGGAAAGTTATTATAAGGATTGTAAGACCGGCGATCGCAGACCTGTAAAATGAGATCTGGAACGCATCCAGGGTGAGGACTTTAATGAATAAACCGCTCGAACTCCATAAAAACGCGGTGAAGGATATGTATAATAATCCTCTGGTATGACTCTGAAGATTTTCGAAATGCTTTATCATACCCCAAGCTTACTTTTCACCTCCTTTAACATTATTTCCGTCATCTTTGAAAGCTCGTAAGAATGTCTCCAGCCCCAATCTCTTCTTGCTATACTGTCATCTATACTCTTGGGCCAGGAATCCGCTATGCTTTGCCTAAAATCGGGTTTATACGTTATCTCAAATCCCGGAATGTGCTTTTTTATCTCATTTGCGATTTCCTCCGGGCTGAAGCTGAACCCGGCGATATTATATCCCGATCTTATTGTTAGCTTATCCGGGTCCGCCTCCATTAGCTCCATTGTCGCATTTAGAGCATCTGGCATAAACATCATTGGAAGTTTGGTATCTTTGGAAAGGAAGCACTCGTATTTCCCGTTTTTAATTGCCTCATAAAATATTTCAACCGCATAATCCGTTGTACCTCCTCCCGGTTCTGTCTTGTAACTGATAAGCCCCGGGTATCTGATGCTCCTTACATCCGTTCCGTATTTTGCATTATAATATTCACACCACCTCTCTCCGGCAAGCTTGCTTATCCCGTAAACCGTATTCGGCTCTGTAATTGTTACCTGGGGAGTTTCATCCTTAGGGGTTGAAGGGCCAAATACCGCTATCGAACTTGGCCAGAATACTTTCTTGATTTTCCCGTCCTTTGCAAGGTTTAGTATCGTCATCAGGCTCTTCATATTTATATCCCATGCCTTTTGCGGTATGCTCTCCGCTTTTCCGGATAATACCGCCGCCAACAGATATACCTGGTCTATTTCGTTCTCGATTACATGGCTGTTTAGTTTTTCTGAGTGAAGTACGTCTAGGATGTGAAACGGTCCGGACTCCTTTATGTCTATGTGCGCATCTTTAATATCTGTTGCATATACACTGTCATTTCCATACTTTTTTCTTAACTCTAATGTAAGCTCGGAGCCGATTTGCCCTGAAGCCCCGATAACAAGAATTCTTTCCATCAGGTAATTTAAATTATAAAGATTCTACTATTACTTGCGGTTTTACTTCTGTTTTTGGAATAAGTGCCGGCCAGTATGCAACAACCTCCGAAGGACGCGGTCTCCCGCCCGAAAATCCTGTCACTCCCGGCGGTCCCGTCAATATCAATGGAGCTATCTCCTTCCCAAACCTTTCTATTGTCTTATAATCATGCGACCTTACCCCTACCCTTAATACTACTTCGTTAGGATCATCTATCTTACGGGCAAGCGGTCCGTGGCATGCGTTATATCCCTGGAATTCCGTCCTGATCTCATCGAATTTCAACCCGAGATCGTCCAGACGTGTCCTCAATATCTTATCAGCCGCCTCAGCCTTCTCGAGCGCGTCTGGCCAGCAATAAGTGAGATTCCCAAACGCCGTGTAACCGTCGAGATACGACATTGAAACCTTATAGAATTCTGTAGCCGGGAAACCCTTTACGCCATAAACTCTTACTCTGTCCTTTCCCGCATTTTCTAGATGGATCGAAGTAAAATCCGCCACACAGTCCGGCGTAATATAGTCCTTCGGGTCCGCTATCTCATACACCAGCTGCTCACTTACTGTCTCCTCACTCACCAGTCCGCCCGTGCCCTCGTGCTTCGTAATGACAACACTTCCGTCCGGATACGCCTCCGCTATCGGAAAGCCTATTCTCGCCATATCTGGTACACTCCGCCAGTCCCCATGGAAATTCCCCCCGCTAGCCTGTCCTCCACACTCCAGTATGTGCCCTGCTACAGTTCCCGCCGCCATTAGGTCCCAATTGTTCATATCCCACCCAAATTCATATATCATTGGTGCAAGTGTTAGGCCTGTATCGGTCACTCGTCCAGTCATGACAATATCCGCACCTTGCTTCAATGCTTCGACAACTCCCGCAGCTCCAAGGTAAACGTTTGCGCTGATGACTTCATCTTTTATGGTTTTTACACTTTCGCCGGTTTCCATGTTATTCAGCTCGATGCCATTTGCTATTAGCTCATCTATCCTGCCAAGTATATCGTCGCCCAAAACTATTCCGATCTTTATGTCCGTTATCCCCAGCTTCTTAGCCACTTCGAAAATAGCATCTTTGCATGCTACCGGATTTACACCGCCGCCATTCGTGATTATTTTGAACTTCTTCTCCTTCATCAAGGGTAGCAATCTCTCCATTAATGGAGGAATATCCCGCGCGTAACCCAAATTCGGATCTTTTAATTTTTGCTTTTGAAGTATGGACATTGTCACCTCTGCAAGGTAATCCATAACAAGGTAGTCTATCTCTCCCTGTGAGGCTTGTTTTACCGGGGCATCTATGAGATCTCCCCAGAATCCCTGTCCCGAAGCTATTCGTATTTTCTCTTTCATCTTACGAAATTACACAAATTAATTTTCTGTAACAATTTATAAACTTATATACGCAAGTAAAAAACCCCGTCCGAATGAAATCCGGACGGGGTTTAATAAAGTCTTTATTGTATAATTATTTGACCAGCAGCATTCGCTTTACCTGAACAAATTCGTTAGTTACTATCTTATAGAAATAAATTCCGCTGGCAAATTGCGATCCGTCGAAGCTCACTTCATACGTTCCGGCATTTTGCTTTTGGTTTACAAGTTCTCCGACCTGTTTACCTAATATATCGTATATTACCACATGTACATCCGTATTTCTCGCCAGGTCATACCTGATCTTGGTTTCCGGATTGAACGGATTCGGATAGTTCTGATAAAGATCAAATTTATTAGGTATTTCAGAACTTATCTGCTGGATTCCTATTGGTGGAGGATCCAGTGTCCATCTTGCGAGTTCTACGACAGCATTGCTTATATTCCAAGAAATGCTATCATCTGTGCCATTACTATCAGGGCTTGTATAAGCTCCTACTCCGAGACCATTAAAGCCTCTATAGTAAAAGGTATCGTTACCGTTGATTACTTTCTTGTCTGTTACACCAAAAACAAATGTAGATGCTGAATCATAAAACTGTCCACCTCCGAAGGTATGCCCTTGAGAAGAATTGACCAGCAGCTGGAATGCTATCTTATAATTAGCAGTAAGTTCTATATTTTGAGATACATTGAGTATCTGAGTTGTATCACCGCTGTTTGACCAGTTATTAAATATATACTTTGTCGAGCCTGATGTCACAGAAGGAGGAGCAGAAATAGTAACATTACTTCCGTTTGCAAAAACATGTGAGCTTGTGGTATTATATGGAGTTCCATTCACCATATACGTTACTGCGCTTCCCCTGTTTGTTTGAACCGTTACTCTCGATGCATTTACTAAAAGGTCTACAACTCTCTGGTGGACAGGTGTTCCATTAGGACCTCTTCCGGAAATCCTTACAGGATATAATCCGGGAGTGACACTAGCTGATGCAGTTGCAACGAGTGTAACATTTCCAGGAAAAGATGTAAGTGAGTCTATACCACCCTGGAAAGAAAGATTTATCGATCCCGAAACCGGTGTAGAATCCAATGAAGCTGTAAATTTAACCGAATTTCCGTATTGCTTTACACTTGGAACAGAAACCTGAATATTTACGCTCTGTCCATTATTTATGTTTGCTTCGGTAATATTAGTTTTCATCGCAAAATCAGGATAGTATGCAACATAGCTTCCAAAACTTCCATTTCTGAAATCTGTCCATACCATCAATGATGTTATAGCATTTGAGGTTATAGCATCATAGTCACCCTGGTATCTTGGTGTACCACCGCCGCCGCATGTCGAGCAATCGATCTTAAATTTCTGTCCGGATATTTTTTGATTCTGAACAAATGTTGCACCACCGTCTGTAGAATATGAAGCATAGATCAAAGAACTGTCACTTGTCGGGCAGTCTCTGGTATCCATCCATTTTACGTAAAGTCTTCCGGTTTCTTTATCACACCATGTAGCAGGCATAAAATGATTATTCGACATATAATTTCCATCATCGTTTACCCTAACAGGACTAGACCAGTTTGTACCAAAATCATTTGAGTACCTGCAATAAATGCTTGGTTTGGCTCCGTCAATATCAGGATCGTTCTTTGCATATACCAGGTAAAGTCTTCCCCTGTTTGGACCAAAACTGTTATCGGCTGTAATAAAAGGATATGGTCTTGTTCTCATATTTTGTACTGAGTGCCTTCCGCCGACTACCGTACCTACATAATTTACAAATTGCTGGCTGGATTGAAATCCGAACGAACTACCACCGTTTGTAGAGCGGTAAAAAGTATAAACCGGTGTAAATGAACCGCCGGTATTCGTTACTACATACACGCTTCCACCTGAAGTCGCTCCGTCCGGTCCAACTGCTGTCATCATACCGGGAAGGTTATTAGATACTGAAGCGACTATACTAAAGGACGCTCCCTGATTTGTACTTCTCATAATGTTACCGGGAGTCATTGTTCCATATACATTGTTTGCATATGGACCGGTCGATTGATCCGCGGCTATCCAGTTCTTATCATTACCTGTATTACCTGTGACAGTTCCAACCCATGTCTGACTGTTATTTGTAGATCTTGCCACCTGGGTACCTATTATATTTCCACCTGAGTTACGCATGTTATCATAGTATAGGTTTCCAAGGCTGTCATAGGCAGTTACCGGGTCTCCCGAGATGGGAACTCCAAAATTCGGATTATTTGAAAACCAATTGTACCCATCAATAGTCGCATGTGTACCGTTTGTATTAAACGCAGTAAATGACTGCAGAGGGTTGCGGGGATTCATCGAAATGTGAGGCTCCGCAAAATCTATCCCAAGAAAAATATTGTCATAACCGTCTTCATCGGTTATAACATCCGAGGGACCATTTACATGATCCGGCAGGTTATTTAACATCTCAAAAGGGATGTGGTCCTGGTTAGGGTCATCATCCCAGGAAAAATACTGATCCTGAAGTCCTATAGACAACACACCAAGGATGAAAACCGCAACAAGTAGAATTTTTTTCATTTGTCTCGATTTTTGTGATTGATTGAAATATTTTAAAATTTTTATAAGTATTTACGTTTTTAACAATAAAAAGTTAATACTTAAGATTTTATAATATGCGCCCTCAATTAAAATTCAAACTCTCTTATCTAAATGAGTAAAATTACTTAACTAATATCATTCTGCGCACCTGAACAAAATCTCCTGTCGATATCCTGTAAAAATAGATACCGCTCGAGAAGCCGGAACCGTCAAAATTAACCTCATACCTGCCTGCATTTTGATATCTATCTACAAGCCTAGTAACCTCTTTCCCAAGCATATCATAAATAACGATACTTACGTTTCCATTCTTTGGAATGTCATATCTTATTATGGTTTCCGGGTTAAACGGATTCGGATAATTTTGATATAATTCAAACTTTTCGGGTATTTCACTTCCAATTTGTACTATTCCAACCTGATCCGACCATCTCGCAATTTCTACAATCGGGTTTGACATAGTCCAGCTAACTGTGTCATCCTGACCTGTACTATCAGAGCTTGTATAAGCGCCAATACCAAGTCCGCTCCATCCTCTAAAGTAGAACGTGTCGTTTCCATTTATCACTGTTGTAGATGTCACTCCAAACTGAAATGTGCCCGCCGAATCATAATAAGCATTGCCACCGAATGTATTTCCCTGGGTAGTATTAACTAACAACTTGTACTGCGCTTTATATGATGCTGTCAGATCCAGGTTTTGCGATATATTGAGTATCTGAGTTGTATCTCCACTATTCGACCAGTTTGTAAATACGTATTTGGTCGATCCCGATTCTACAAAAGGCGGCGCTGAGATCGTTACATTAGACCCATTGGCAAATACGAAGTCATGTTGTGTATTGTAAGGTGTTCCGTTTACCGTATATGAGATCGCAGTTCCTCTGTTCGTTTGTATACCTATTACCGATGAATTCACAAGAAGGCTTACCGTCCTCTTATGAACCGGTGTTCCGTTCGTCGTCCCTTTTCCGTAAATCTTAACATTGTATAATCCCGGCGTGACTGTCCCAACTGTAGAAATATCCAATTTTACCGAATCCGGGAATGCTGTTATTGAATCTTTACCGTTCTGGAATGAGAAGTTAATAGAACCCGAAGCCGGTAACGTATCGATAACTGCATTAAACTTTACTCCGCCGGTGAATGGTCCTTTTTTGCCGGGACCTTTTACGGTAACTGTTTGTGTCTGATTATTGCCGATATTGATCAAATCCTTGTCTGTTGTCATTGCAAAATCCGGATAATAACCTACGTAGCTTCCGAGTGAATTATTCCTGCCGTCCATCCACACCGCATACGACGTATGACCGATAGCACTAATACCAAAATAATCACCGATATAATTTGCCTGACCTCCACCCTGTCCAACTGCCATATTGTTCGGGTTAAACTCTGCGTTTGAGATCGCTTCATTTGTAGTAAATGTCAGTCCACCGTCGGTAGAAACCGTTCCGTAAACTTTAGTCATTAAATTATTGGTTGGATCCTCCCTTGAGTCAAACCAGCTTATAAATATCTTACCGGTTTTACTATCGACGTCTATTGCTTCCATCCATTGGTCTGTTGTCGTTGCATCATCGTTCACCCTAACCGGGGTTGACCATGAAACACCACCATTCGTCGACCTTACAAAGTTTACATCAGCTATATCAGCTCCGGGTGGATTCACTTCGAAAACCATGTATATATTTCCCCTCGATGAAGTATAGCTATTATCAACTGCCATACGGGGGAATTGATTTGTTCTAATACAATTCTTTACAGTTTGTCTTCCTGCGCATACATTACCTGCCGGATTAAAAAAGCCTGTAGCATTTGTTGGACCGCTAAATGTTGACCCTCCGTCAGTTGAGACCCTGACGTAATTTGAGCTTCCTCCGGTGTACGCAAAGTATACCGCACCGCCCGGACCAACACATACATAAGCACCCTGCGACCCGTCTGCAAAGGTTATCGATGATGACCACGTCGCGCCACTATTCGTGCTTTTTACAAACCTCATTCCCGATTGGGTTCCAAACTGTCTCCATCCTACGTAAAGGTTATTGGAATACGGACCCGCGCTTCTATCTGCTGTAATCCATTCCTTATCGGTTAATCCAACTGTTGTGCCTACTACCTGGCTCACTCCTGACCAGCTTGCACCTTTATTGGTGGATTTCGTTACGACAAGACCGTATGTCGATCCATTCTGGAATATCTGTATATAGTGACATACACCCAGACTGTCAAATGCCAGCACGGGATCACCTACCACACTGAATCCGGGGAACGATACTGTAACCCTTTGCCAGTTTTCACCGTCAAGCGTATAGTGTACTCCGTTCGTATTAAATGCGCAAATGCTGTTTAACGGGTCATTGGGATTGGTGACAATATGAGGCTCACCAAAATCCACACCCAGATAGAAATTATCAAAACCATTGATCGTTACAGGATCGTCAAAAGGATTGGTAAATGGTACATAATCCATTGGCGGAGGAACCACCGACTTTAAATTATCGTCGCTGGATAACTGCGAGTATGCCGTGTTTAAGCCCAGACACAATAGTGCGCCTAGAAACAGTAGTATTCCTGATCTCATAAAATGTTTTTTCTGCTTGGACTAAATAGTTACTAAAATACTAACAAGTGTTAGTTTAACCTATTGAAATCTAAATTTAAAGCCCATTCTATACCCCATTATTCTCATATATCACCTTCATATACAGCTCTTCCGTGTATTCCCTTACCATTCTATTCGTATTGTAAACTCCCGCAAGGTACTTTATCGAATTTTTTATCTTGTTCACCCATTTTTCAGGGATATTATTGGTATTTCGGTCGTAAAATAACGGAATTATCTCGCCTTCCAGCGTATCAAATAAAGAATTTAACTCTATCTCGTCTCTCTCAGCATCCGGCAACTGTGAGTAATTATCGGCTGAATCAATCATCCATCCGCAATCGGGGCGATACGCCTCGTTCCACCATCCATCTAGTATGCTGAAATTCAAGCCACCGTTAGGAATTACCTTCATTCCGCTCGTACCGGAGGCTTCCATTGGACGTCGCGGGTTATTAAGCCAAACATCGCATCCCCTAACAAGGTGTTTAGCGACGTCGAGGTTATAATTTTCCAAAAACACCACTTTATTCTTTAAAACCTCGTCTTTTGAATTAACAACGATCTGCTCAATTAAATTCTTGCCCTCTTCATCCTTTGGGTGAGCCTTACCGGAAAAAACGAATTGGATCGGCATCTTGCTATTGCCGACTATCCTTCTCAGTCGATCGATGTCTTTAAATATAAGATTACCTCTCTTATAGGTGGCGAATCTCCTCGCGAATCCCAGGGTAAGGGCTTCCGGGTCCAATATCCCGGAATAATCATCCTCAGCTTTGAATCCTTTCATGATACCGTCCAGCTTCAGCTTGGTTCTTATATATTTGATAAGATCCTTCCGGCTGTTTTCCCGGGTACTCCATATGAGCTCATTCGGGACGATCTCTATGCTGTTCCATACTTCTTCATTATTATGCCAGTCCTTTCCAAAAAGCTCCTCGAACAGCCCGTAAAAGTTCTTCGAAAGAAATGTCAACGTATGGATACCGTTTGTGATGTTTGTAATCTGGTTCCTATCCGGGGGCAGGTCCCACATTTTGCGTGACACCTCACCGTGAAGTTTACTTACACCATTTACGCGGCTGGAGTTATTTATAGCCAGGTGAGCCATGTTAAATTCGTGCCCGTTTGCTTTGCCGGGAAGCGCGCCTTCTTCCATAAATGTATCTACACTTATTCCCAGACTATATTCTACATACTTCTTAAAATATTTATCAATCAGGTCCCTGCTGAAAATATCGAATCCCGCCGGCACAGGCGTGTGCGTCGTAAATATATTCGATTTAAAGCACTCGGCTTTAGCCGCGGCGAAGTCCACCTTTCTGGATTCCATGTAGTTCTTTATCCGCTCCACACATAAAAACGCTGAGTGCCCTTCATTCAAATGGAATGCTTTTATATCATACCCCAGTCTCTTGAGTATCCTAACTCCCCCGATGCCGAGCACAATTTCCTGTTCGATCCGCTTTTCATTATCACCACCATAGAGTATGTCGGTAATGTGCTTATCCGATTTTTCATTAAGCTCATGGTTCGTGTCAAGCAGGTACAGCTTTGTCCTCCCGACATTCACGACCCATGTCTTCACATACACCGATCTGCCCGGAAAGCCCAGCTCTATTATTATAGGATTATTAAAATCATCCCTCAGCTGGTACATAGGCAGATTTTCAAAAATATTGTCCTCGAATATCTCGACCTGCCTTCCCTCCTCGTCAAGTAACTGAGCAAAATATCCATTCGCGTAAGCCAGTCCCACCCCGACGAGAGGTATTCCAAGGTCAGATGATGATTTCATATGATCACCCGATAAGACTCCGAGACCGCCCGAATAAAATTTCAAGCATTCCGTTATCCCGTACTCAGCAGAAAAATAAGCTATGATAGGGTCATGTGATTTAAAATACTTCTTGCTAAAGTACGTCTCATCCACCATGTACTGGTGATACTTCTCATAAAGTTCATCTATCTTATTCTCGAGACTCTTCTTGTAAATAATGTTCAGCAGAAGGTCCGTATTAAACTCATTTAAGAATTTTACCGGGTTGTGAGTGCTCCATTCCCATTTATCATGGTCTATTTCATCGAATAATGTATAGAAATCATTGTTCCATGACCAGTATAAATTATACGAAAGCTCGGTAAGTTTTAAAATTAATGTCTTTTCCATTGTCTAACTAATAGAGAGGTAATTTCTGTAGTTTTGTTTAAAAATAAACGAATTTTGAAAATAGGATTTGTAAATGAATTATACCACGTATTAATTTTTACTATCTTATGGAATATCATGTTTTAGACATACTTACCACGGCGATGCCGGAAATATCATAGATGGAGATTTGGCGTAAGAACTTATACACGATGTGGATTGCCCAGTTCATTGCGATGATAGGAATGAGCATGGTGATCCCTTTCCTTCCATTTTATGTCCGCGAACTGGGTGTGACCAATCTCGAAAGTGTAGAGAAATGGAGCGGGTTAGCATTTTCCGGTCCCTTCATCATGGCATTCATTATGACCCCAATTTGGGGAGCGCTTGGCGACCGCGTTGGAAAAAAATCCATGGTAGTAAGAGCAATATTCGGGCTCGCACTATCACAGATATTGATAGGACTTTCCGCGAATGTTGTACAACTTATTATATTCAGACTGATACAGGGCGCTGTGAGCGGTTTTATTGCTTCCTCATTAGGCTTGATCTCTGCAGGTACCCCCCGCGAAAGGTCCGGTTACGCCATTGGAATAATTCAGACGTCTATTTCAGCCGGTACTATTATAGGTCCTGTCGTAGGCGGACTATTGTCCGATATGTTTCATTACAGCACGGTATTTTTCATTACTTCAATATTTTGTATAGCAAGCGGAATACTAATTATAATAAATGTAAAAGAACCGCCTGCGTCACCTCTGCAAAAACCCTTCAGCGTTTTTGACAATTACAAATACACCTTTAAGAATAAACGTGTGCTTCTGGCTATGCTCTGTGTAACCGTGGTGCAAACAGCGGTCTTTATGGCTCAGCCCATCTTTGCGTTGTATGTAGAATCTTTCGACATGGAAACTGCGTACGTCGCTACCATTGCAGGTACACTGTTCGGTATCACCGGGGCTTTTACCGTCATTTCATCTCCATGGTGGGGTAACAGAAACGACATTAAAGGTTTCCGGAAGAATCTCCTCGTCGCAATATTCGGCGCTGCGATCGCACTTATGCTCCACCCTTTTATATATAATATTATTTTCCTTTACCCGGTAAGGGCGTTCCTGGGATTCTGTATCGGAGGTATCGTTCCTGTCTTTTATTCATACATTAGTAAACACATCGCAGAAGAAAGGAAGGGCGGTATTATGGGAATTGCATCCAGCTTTACACTATTTGGAAACTTCATCGGTCCCCTACTATGTATCCTCTTTACACGGTATTTTCCAAACAGGTACGTATTCCTTTTTTCGGGACTACTATTGACCGTAAACGTGTTCGTAGTATATAAATATCTTCGTGAAATGAAACCCGGTCCGGACACACCCGAAGGGGTAACTCCGGAGTTAGAACAGGAATATATAGCATGAACCATCCCGTAAAATTAAAACGAACCGAAAACGAATCTCTAATGATAACGTGGGATACGGGGGAAACATTTGACGTTCCGCTCAAACTTCTGAGGGATGAATGTCCCTGCGTAAGTTGTAAGGGTGAAAGTGTAATATTTAACAACTACATACCAATAAAAAGCCCGTACAAACCGACGGGCTTTTATAAGATCGATAAAATTGAACCTGTTGGTAATTATGCCGTACAGATCATCTGGAAGGACGGACATAAAACAGGCATATATTCGTGGGATTCGCTAATGGACATCTGCGAAGCGTCCCGCGAGCAAAACTCTTAAAACGTAATCGTTACATTATACACTTTGTTATCCCTGGCTCCGACAAATGACAGAGTATTGCTCACTTTGTCATAGTTGAGATATGCCATACTGGAATATACCTTTTCGAGATTTTTACCGTCGACTATCAGTTCCATGTAATTCTTGTTGTTTACCACATCATTTGTTCCGCCAATATAAAAAAGCTTGTTATTCGACGTGTAGAACATATTGTCGATATAATTAAAATCTTTCAAACCGCTCCTCGACAATATCTTAGGATCCTGTTTTCCTTTATTGGTGATAACATACGCCGACGGATCTATATAATCCTGACCATCTTCATAATAATCGAAACTGCTCACTGCAAAAGCATAATTTCCCTGACCATCAAACGATATAGTAGTAAAATTGTCACCGACACCTTCATACAGTATCGTCTCATACTTCCCAATTAAAATATTATCTATATATACATAATACTGAGGCTTTACCCTCTGCTCATAATTCCCTTCTTTCATTGCAGTATAATATGTCTTGCCGTCTCTAGTAAATCCATAATCGAGTATCGAACTGTATTCACTGTTCTTTAACTGCTTTGTCTTTCCGCCTTTTTGATATAACAGCGCCATCGTATAATAATCCTTACCGGGGTTATATGAAGCTAGACCGTCACCGGCTCCGTTAAACTTCCACTGCCCAAGCCCGCCATAAAATTTTCCGGCAACATTATTTACTACGTATGCAGTTTTTGAGTAATATGCTTCTTTACCTTCCGGCTGAGTTTCGAGTTGTGACCCGTAGTAAGTAATGTTATCCTTACTATCTATAGCCAGGTCATACAGTCCTCCTGAAAATCCAGGTATTGTCTCATTTTTATCTTTATCCAGGTATATTTTCTGTCTCTCATCACCCACTACGACAAACGTGCTGTATTCAGTTTCGCTGAGCATGTCTACTCCTGTATAGACAGGAACATTCTTTGAGGTAAATAATATCTGCGAGTAAACATTATCGAAGGACTTGTACCTCTTACTTCCCTGTACCACGAACTCATTTCCCGGCACGTAATAAAATTGACCGCCTATCTTTGCCACGTATGTCAGCTCTCCGTTCTTATCGTATGTAAAGCTCGACTGATCCATATCCGTGAAATCGGTCTTTATAACTTTATCGCCGAATACCATAGAAGCGTTAATCCCATCAGACACTATATAACCGGGATTGCCCTCCTTATCCTTGAATATATTATCGAAATCATACTCTTCGTCGTGGCTTGCGGTGTTCATATTACTTCCGTATATCAGCTTTACAAATGTGTATCCTTCGGATTCGGTTACACTGCCTGACAAAGTATAAGTTACTATCTTGGTTAGTGCCGCTGCGCCTGTGTCTGTTTTGACAGTGAACTTATATTCGTCGTTCGTTGTCATTAACGCATTATAGGGTTCCGCATAATCGAAGCTCGCGACGCTGTCACCATTTACTATCAGAGTAAAGCTGTAGAAATAATTCACCGGATCGATCAAGGTGGAAGTAAGTACGTAATAGTTTCCTCTTGAATCGAACTTTATATCATAGCTCGATATATATTCATATTGCGCCGATTCCTTTCCGTTGTACAATACTGAGTACTTATTTGAAATTGCATCATACATTATATAAGCATAGCCTCCCGTCTTGTTATAAACCAGGCTCCATGAATCTGCTGTTGCTCCATCCGGTAAACTTACAACTTCCTCCTCATTTACCGACTGTGAATATGCGCCGTAATTAGTTAATAATACAATAATTAAAAAAAATACAAATCTTGCTTTCATTGGGTGAGTATTAATGTTTAAAAGTGTTACAAATATACGAAAGGTGAATACTATATTCAGGGAATTTTATTCGTGATTGTTACTGAAAATCGCATCAGGAAGGTATCACAACTAAACTGCTAATAAACAAAAAAACGGCTATCGCCGTCTCAGTCTATAATCTATTTATCCAAAACTACTCACTATCCGAAAAACCAAACTTGATCCTCTTCATTTCTTTACCATCCGAATCGTTCACATTATAATTTTCCTTTTCCGGCTTTTCCATAACCCTGTCCTCCGTAAACTCATCATAACCATTCTCTTCTTTCACCTTCTCCGAGAATACCGACAGCCCTCTTCTGAACGACGTTATCTCCGTAAGATAAACATTTTTTCTTCGCTGCTGTTCGAAAAGCGGTCTCTCCTTTGTGTAATCCTCCGACTTCTTCACACCTACTATCCTGAACCCATCATCGACAGCCGACGTTTCCTCGACAGGCATTTCGGACATGTCCGCGCTCTGCTCCGTCTTTTTGCCTTTGCCAAGCTTGAGTTCATCGACCCTCTTCTTCATCAGGTAGCGTTCTTTGAACTCGAAATAGTTACCCACTCTGAAGATCTCTTCGGATAAGCCGGCAATTTTCTCATTCAGCTCGTCTGATGTATCAGCTGATACGGTCTCCCCGTTTATCATCACTTCACATATATCTTTCGTAGTGAGATTCTCTATAATAAATTCCGACAGCTTTTCGGCATCGGTTTCGGGACTACTGATGTAATTTCGTATGTCTCCAAGTGAGAACATCACCAGGTCAGCCGGTCTGTTAGATGTGATGCTTCCCCCGGCAAAAAGCGGGTTGGCAATGCCCATCTTTAATATATTCGAATACTTTATCTTTGGCGTGTAAAACATTTCCGAAAATGTTTTGATCTCGGAAAGTATACTATTGCCCAGGTAGCCTGTTCCTAAGAACACGTTCACTCCGTCATCCATAAGCGCGTTTACGTCCATTCTTCCCTTAGCCAGCCTTATGTAATCTGTTGTGTTAAATATCACTCCGGCTTTCTTTTCATTCAATAGATCCCTGTCACTCTCCGTCAGATAGACCGGATTTGTGAAGAACACCTTCTCGCTGAGTATTCCGTAATCATCGAATATTTTTACGGCCGATTTACCAAAGGAACCCTTTATCTCTTCCACTGCTTTTTCGGAATTCATTACGTCACAGCATACCATGGTATTATCTTCATCGAGGTATTTTTTTAGCGCGTTGAGGGAATATGTATTCATATTATCCTCGCGCCCGAATCTGATAAAGTGAGGGATCTTCTTGGATGCCATGTAGTCATTCATCGCAGAATCCGGTGCGCATAGGATCAGCGCCGGGTTTATGTGTTCATTCTGCTCGAGAACACTTTTGTAAAACTCATGTGAAAGGCATTCGGATACCTCGATGAGCGAGACTTCCCCGTCCAATAATGCCCTGGCGAAGTTGTATCTGAGCAAAAGGTATAATTCCTCCACGTTCTTTTCGTTTTTAAAATAATTACAAAGCAGGTCTAAGCTTATGTTGTTTGCGAGGCTGTCATAAATATTCCTTTTAAAGAATATCTTGCTTAGCCGTGATGAGGAGTTTAGATTTGAATTTACGAAGCCGGGCAGGATGATTTTGCCCGTTGCGTCCGTTACTTCCGCATCGGGGTAATTTTCTGCTATATAATCGGGTGTCAGTTTCCCCGTCTGGTCGATCTCCGCGATCTTACCGTCCTTTATTACAATATTATATACCCCGGCGTTGTTATCCTTGTCTAATGTTAGTACCAGTCCGTTTGTGATGATCCTGGTCATCTTTTTTAGAGGTCTGTTATTTCGAATTGTTCGTTTAACAGGAACTGGGAATCGTACAGCCCGTTTTTGTCATCCTTATAGAGTGCGTATTGGAAACCCTCTCTCACGCTGTATGCACCGTACTCGCCGTCCTTATTTATCGCGATAAATCCCACCTGGTAAATGTGGTCCCTGTTCTTCGATGAAAGTAAATTCAATCTGTAAACCCTCTCGCATGCTATCCTGCATGCTTCCATCGGACTCTTTCCTTCACGCATCATCTCCACGATCAAAAAACTCCCGCACGCCCTCATACACTCCTCGCCGCGCCCCGTCGCCGCAGCTCCGCCCACATCACCGTCCACGTAAAGCCCTGCTCCTATTATCGGCGAGTCGCCCACGCGTCCGTGCATCTTCCACGCCATACCGCTGGTCGTACATGACGCCGAAATCTGTCCTTCGCTGTCTATCGCAACCATCCCTATCGTATCATGATGCCCATCCTCATTTATATTCTGATGTTTCGGGTCGGGTATTAGTTTAAAATCGTCTGTGTGAACTTCTTCCGCCTTGTTTCGCTTTTCGGATTTCCATTCGTGGTATTTCCTTATGGAATTCTCCGTCATCAGGTTCTCCGGTATAAATCCGTTCGCGAGTGCGAACTCGTACGCCCCGTCCCCGGCTAACATTGTGTGTTCGGTATTTTCCAGGACGAGACGCGCGAGCGTGATGGGATTTTTTATGTTCTCCACGAAGAGCACCGATCCTATCCGCGCTTTCCAGTCCATAATTGCCGCATCCAGCGTAACTATTCCCTTATTGTCCGGCAGTCCGCCGTATCCAACACTCAATACGCCCGGGTCATCCTCAGCAACCCTCACTCCCTGTTCGACGGCATCCAGAGAGTTTCCACCCTCTTTTAATACCTTGTATGCCGCCTCGTTAGAAGCTACTCCGTGTTTCCACGTCGATATAACAAACGGTTCCACTAAAATGTAATTTTTATATTAAAAAATTATAACCACAAGAATACTACAATATAAATGACTTCTTAATTTACTTTTTGTACAAGCAAAAATACACGCAAATTACTTCTCCAAATACTCGCTTATTATCTCGAAGCTCCTGTCGTTCCTGTACTGCACGCTGAAGTGTCCGCCCTCGAATTCCTCGTGAACATACGAAATCCCCAGCTTGCCCAGCCTGTCGCAAAGTATCCTCGCCCCTATGTTCAGGTTAAACTCGTCGCTCTTTCCAGCATCCAGGTATATCAGTTTGAGTTTACGTAAGTTATCCGATAGCGGTTCAGCCATATTTACCGGATCGTGTTCTTTCCACTTAGCGAATACATCCCACTTCATCTCGCCCGTCACCGTATCGAATGGCAGGTCGAAATTATACCCCTTTGTTTCGAAACCGTCCGGGTTCGGCGAGTACGAGCTTGCCATCCCGACAGTATTTATTAATGTATGAAATGACTTCGGCTTGGGCTGTCTATAGTTTATCTCGTCACGAATGAAGTTCGCAACGCCCTCATCTCCCTTTCCGTATTTCTTTTCTATCGCGGGGATAAAGTGAGGGAACTCCGGCATATAGCAAAATTCAAAGTACATGTCACCTGCCGTGGAACACATCATCGAAAAAACATCCGGATTCCTGAACGCAAGCACCGTCGCGCCGTAGCCTCCGCTCGATTTCCCTATCACTGCCCGGCTCTTCGCGTCCGCCGTTGTCCTGTACTTATTGTCAATGTAGGGAACAAGTTCCTTTATGATGTAATCTTCGTAATCACCAGTCGCGGTGGAGTTAATATACTGGCTGCCGCCGTATTTCGTAATGCAGTCCGGCATTACCACGATCATTTCTTTCATCATCTCTTCGCTTATCAGGCGGTCCAACCTCTGCTCTATGTTCTCGCTCATATAAGAATGGTTCATCAGCATCAGCCCGTACCCCGTGAACCCTATCAGCATAAAGACCACCGGGTAACGCGTATCGCCCTCCTCGTATGAAGGAGGCAGGTACACAGGGAACGTCCTCTCCGAAGGGTCGCCGAGCGGGTTGCCTTTTAATATTTCGCTGTCGAATTTCTCGTAAATTATTGTTCCTTTTTTACTCATAACACTTTTAATTACTTTAATAATTTATTATAGTCGATGACCTTCAGGTCTTCCTTTGTTGTTATCTTAATGTTCGTGCGCTCGCCCTCGATAATTCTCACTTTGTAGTTCGCGTGCTCGATGAGCGACGCTTCGTCCGTCCCGTTGAACTTATCCCTGTTGGCTATGTTATATGCCTTCATCAGCAGACCGTATTTGAATGCCTGCGGTGTCTGCACACGCCATGTGTTATCCCTCGACATTGTCCCTATTATATAATCATTCTTGCTTACCCTTTTCAACGTGTCATTTATCTTCAATCCGGGAATGACAGCGTTGTGGTGTTTCATCTCGCGCATTATCTCGGATATCTTCCTCCGCGTGATGAAGGGGCGCACGGCATCGTGGACAAGTATCACGTCGTTCTTGTGGCAGTCCATCGCTTTCAATACATTGAAAACGGACTGCTGGCGTGTCTTCCCGCCCGGTACTACATTCTTTACTTTGGTAAATTTATTCTGATCAATGATCTTCCTTACGCGTTTGATGAAGCTCCCGTGAGCCGCGATGACAATCTCGCTCACCTGCTTCAAGGATTGGAATTTAGCGATGGTGTAAGCGATCACTTCCTTATTTTGAGCGCCCAGACGTATGAACTGCTTCGGGGTCTTTCCCCCGAACCTGCTACCCATACCGGATGCCGGAATGATCACTTTATATTGCATTAAAAATCCTTGATTTATTGTAAATATAAGGATAATAAAGAAAAAATTAACCACTAAGCCACAAGGGACACTAAGATGCACAAAGAAAAATGAATAGACTTTAGTCAGTCAAATTACGAAAGTGTGAGAATTTTTTTTGATTCTGTATTATAATAGTCTTATCTTAATACATCAAATTTAAAACTCACAATCATGACAGCATCAGAATTTCAGATCTTCAACTCAATGCCGTTTTTATTTTGGGTAAAAGATAAAGACGGTACCTATCTCTGGGGTAACAAAGTAATAAATGATCTTGCAGGCGAAAACGTAGTCGGCAAAAAGGACGACGAGCTTGTCTGGAAATTAAGCGCCGAAGGCTTGAGAAAAGATGACGAAATTGTCTGGGATACCGGCAATCCCATTTTCAAACACGAATATGTCGATCATTCCGGCGACGGTAAAGCAACGCTGAATGTATGCAAGTTCATAGGCGAATATGACGGCGTGAGGTGTGTGTTCGGGATATCGTTTGTAATTCCATGAGGAAGGAAGTTTACTTCAGCTTTTCTTCACGGGATCTTTCGACGAGGTCGGCGTAGAAGATGTCCCATATCATTATCTCGGTAGTCCCTATCTCGTTCATCGGGCTGCCCTTCGAGAGCTCCTGCGCTTCCTCTATGTTATCTGCATTTAGTAGCGTTAGTCCGCCCGCGTGATTTTCGAAACCTCCGCCGCCACACCCGGCAAGCTTCCCTTTCGAGTAAAGCTCTTTCAGCCACTCCATCAGCTGCGGGATGCGTGAGTCGAATTCTTCCTGTTTGAATGTCTCGTCGGGTTCGTTAGCGCGCCATATCAGTGCGTAAATCTCTCTGAGTTGGTTTTGTTCAGGCATGATAAGTGATTCTAATCTTTAAGGTAAGGACGTTCCCAAATCGGTCAACAACTCGACTCGTAGAGAATTTGGGAACGAGATTGCCGCGTCGCTCCGCTCCTCGCAATGACAAATAGAGGAGTCGGGGCTGTATACTTGATCAATGAATGAACATTGCGTCGCCGTAGTCGTAGAAGCGGTACTTGTCCTTGATCGCTTTCTTATAAGCCTTCATTACAAAATCCCTGTCCCCGAACGCGCATACAAGCATAAGCTGTGTGCTCTGCGGGAGCTGGAAGTTAGTGATAAGCCCGTCCACTACTCTCACCTGCTGAGGCGGGTGTATGAACTTGTCCGTCCAGCCCTTTCCGGCGCGGACGCTCTTACCGGTGATCACGCTTGATTCGAGAGCTTTCACAACCGACGTGCCGACGGCGTATATCTTTTTCTTTCTGCCAATCGCATTGTTAATGGCTTCGGCAGTCTCTTTCGGTATCTCGTAATATTCCGAGTCCATGCGGTGTTTGGAGAGGTCCTCGACCTCGACCCATCTGTACGTTCCCAGTCCAATGTGAAGAGTAAGAGTAACAATGTGGACTTTCTTCTTCTTAATGCGGTTGAGCATTTCCTTTGTGAAGTGGAATCCTGCCGACGGAGGCGCAACCGAACCCACGTTCTTTGCATACACCGTCTGGAATGTCTTCTTATCTTTCTCTGTCGCTTCGCGTTTTATGTACGGAGGAAGAGGCATCTTGCCGAGCTTCTCTATATACTTGCGGAAGTCACCTTTATAATTGAAGCGGACTATCCTGCCTCGTGAAGTAGTATTATCTATCACCTCGCAATACAGCGTCTTATTAAAGAATATCCTGTTACCGATACGCACCTTACGCGCCGGGTCCACGACCACGTCCCAGATGTTCTCGTCTTCGGAGAGCTGGCGCAGGAGGAACACTTCGATCTTAGCGCGTGTTTTTTCCTTAGTACCAAATAATCTCGCCGGGAAGATCTTGGAATCGTTCAGCACCAGCACGTCGCCTTCTTTGAAGTAGCTGACTATGCTCTTAAACTTCGCTTCGTCGATTGTCTGTTTGTCCCTGTCGAGTATCATCATCCTCGCTGCGTCGCGCGGTGACTTCGGCATTTTCGAAATAAGGTTCTTTGGTACTGGGTACTTAAACTGTGAAAGTTTCATTTATATGATTTGATGACTGGTTATTGTTTAATGCTGTAGAATGCCTTTTTGCCGGGATAAACGGCATCGGCGCCGAGCTTTTCCTCTATTCTTAACAGCTGGTTGAATTTTGCTATTCTGTCGGTCCTGCTGAGCGAACCGGTCTTTATCTGTCCGGCGTTAGTCGCGACGGCAATGTCGGCGATAGTCGTATCTTCCGTCTCCCCGCTCCTGTGGCTGATCACGCATGTATAGCGATTTCGCTTTGCGTATTCGATAGCGTTTAGAGTTTCGGTCAGCGTGCCTATCTGGTTCACTTTAATTAGAATAGAATTGGCAACGCCCTTGCTTACACCTTCGGCAAGGATCTTCGAATTCGTTACGAAGAGGTCATCACCCACGAGCTGAACTTTTTCGCCGAGCGCGGTAGTAATGCTTTTCCAGCCGTCCCAGTCATTCTCATCCATTCCGTCTTCGATGCTTATTATCGGGTAGTTGTTCACCATTTCCTCGTACATCTTAATCATCTCGTCTGCGGTCTTAGCCGGGATGCCGGATTTGTAAAACTCGTATTTACCGCCGGAATCTTTCGTAACCATCTCGCTGGATGCCACATCGAGCGCAATGAAAACGTTCTCGCCGGGCTTGTAGCCGGCTTTCGTGATGGCTTCGAGGATGACTTCTACCGCTTCCTGATTCGATTTAAGGTTCGGAGCGAACCCGCCTTCGTCGCCGACAGCAGTGTTGTAGCCCTTTCCGTGGAGAACGTCCTTTAGATTATGGAAAACTTCCGCACCACAGCGTAACGCTTCGCGGAATGAATCGAATCCCGCCGGCACTATCATAAATTCCTGGAAGTCGACGTTATTGTCGGCGTGCTTTCCGCCGTTGATGATGTTCATCATCGGTACGGGGAGCGTCCTCGCGTTGGTTCCGCCGATGTAACGGTACAATGACTGTCCCGTGTCCTGCGCGGACGCGTGTGCTACCGCGAGCGAAACACCGAGTATGGCATTCGCGCCGAGCTTTGATTTGGATTCCGTTCCGTCCATCTCGATCATGAGGTTATCTATTCCGACCTGGTCGAGTGAATCCATGCCGATGACTTTTTCGGCGATGGTGGTATTTACATTATTGATTGCGTTAAGGACTCCTTTTCCGAGGTAGCGTGATTTATCGCCGTCGCGTAGCTCTACCGCTTCTCGTTCACCGGTGGATGCACCGGATGGAACTGCAGCGCGTCCAAACGCTCCTGTTTCCAGCAATACATCTACTTCTAAAGTGGGGTTTCCCCGGGAGTCAAGTATCTCTCGTGAATGAATCTGGGTAATTTCGGGCATGTAGTTAGGATTGGACTAAATTTTTGAAAAATGGAATGTTTAATATAATATATTAAGTGAGGGAAATCAATTCAGAAAATACTACCCAAACCACACACATATCTTCTAATGAAATGATTTAACATGTACTTGAATTGCCCCAAAAGAGTCCGAGCGACAGCGAACTTACTTTTTTTTAACTTGTAAATAGTATTTAAATTTAAGATATTTAAGGCTTTCGGCAAAAAAGAGGCGAAAAAGACATAACTATTTACTAGCATAAGATCTAAATGAGGAATTTTGTAGTAGCTATTGATGGACCCTCGGGAACCGGCAAAAGTACTTCAGCAAGAATACTGGCAGATAAGTTAAAAGCTCTTTACATAGATAGTGGTGCGATGTACAGGGCGGTCACGTACCTGGTAGTAAAAAATAATTTCGACCCCAAGAATAACATAAAAGAGATCATAAATCTCAGCAGGGGCGCGGATATAAAGCTGGATCCGGAGGAAGTTCTATTAAATGATCAGAACGTAACCAAAGAGATACGTTCACTCGATGTAACAAACAAGGTCAGCGCGGTAAGCAAGATCAAAGAAGTTCGCGAGATACTGGTCGAGAAACAAAGGGATTACGCAAAGGATAACAGCGTTGTGATGGACGGAAGAGACATCGGAACGGTTGTTTTTCCGAACGCGGACATAAAATTCTTTCTCGTCTGCGATCTGAAAACGCGCGCTGCAAGACGTCAGCAGGATTTCAGGGACATGGGTATGAGGATCCCGCTCGAGAAGATAGTGCTCGAGCTTAAAAAGAGGGACAGCATCGATACCAATAGAAAAGAAAGTCCTTTGAAAAAGGCTAAAGACGCCATCGAGATAGACACAACCAATATGATAATCGAAGAGCAGGTCGACTGCATGTATAAGCAGATAATCTGCAAACTGGATAAATACTAAAGTTTAGATCCTGAATCAATACCGGATCAAGTCCGGCACAAGGTTCAGGATGACAAGTTTTTTATAAAAAGCCGGCGGAAGCCGGGATTAAACAAATAAACCCTTTTTACCCGGAGGGATAACCTTAAAATTGAGGACGGGACAGGAGGTGCAATTTTGACAGAAGAAGATATTATCGAAAAGAAAACAGACGACCAACCGAAGGACACACCATTACGAGACGAAATCAAAACAACTAAATTTAAAACTACAGATTACGACGACGCAGAGTACCAGGAAATGCTGGAGCTCTACGAAAAGACCTTTAACCAGATAAAGGAGAACGAACTGGTAAAGGGCAGGATCGTTGCCATCAATGGCGATGACGTGCTTATCGACATCGGCTCCAAATCGGACGGACGGGTTTCTGTGAACGAATTTTCCGACCAGAGTGAGCTGGAGATCGGACGCGAGATAGAGATATTCCTCGAAAAGATCGAAGACAAAGAAGGACAGCTGATCCTATCCAAGAAGAAAGCCGACTCTATTAAGATGTGGGACAGGATAGTAAGCATCCACGAGAACAGCGAGATCATAAAAGGAAAATGCGTAAGGAGAATCAAGGGCGGATTTATTGTCGACCTTAACGGTCTGACAGCATTCCTGCCGGGTTCACAGATCGACACAAAGCCAATCAGGGATTATGATGATTACGTTGGAAAGGTGCTCGAATTTAAGATCATCAAGATAAACAACCAGATCGAGAATATAATAGTATCGCATAAGGTTCTCATCGAAGAAGCGATGGCAGGTCAGAGAGAGAAGCTCCTCGATACAATCGAGAAGGGCATGACTCTCAAAGCTACCGTAAAAGCAATTACGGACTTTGGCGTATTCGTAGACCTTGGAGGACTCGACGGTCTTATCCACATAACCGACCTCTCATGGGGCAGGATAAACCACCCGAGCGATATAGTAAATCTCGACCAGGACATAGAGGTTTATGTACTGGAATTCGACAGGGAAAAAGAAAGAGTATATCTCGGGCTTAAACAGCTTCAAAAACATCCGTGGGAAAACATCGCAACCAAGTATAAGATCAGCGACAAGGTTTCCGGAAAGGTTGTTTCGCTCACAGACTACGGCGCATTCATAGAAATAGAAAAAGGTATCGAAGGTCTGATACACATCAGCGAAATGTCATGGACACAGCACATCACCAACCCAAGCCAGATGGTAACAATGGGGCAAATGGTCGATGCGCAGATACTGAACATAGACATCGAGAACAGGAAACTTTCTCTCGGTATGAAGCAATTGACTCCTAATCCGTGGCAGAGCCTGCTGGAGAAATTCCCGGTCGGCACAAAGCACAAGGGCAGAGTCTGCAACATCACCGACTTCGGCGTATTCGTCGAGCTGGAGGAAGGCGTGGACGGACTGGTTCACATTTCCGACCTCTCATGGACAAAGAAGATACTCGACGTGAACGAATTCGTAAAGATGGGTGAAGAGCTCGAAGTCGTTATTCTCGGTGTGGATGTTGCTAACCAGAGAATATCGCTCGGCAGGAAGCAATTAGAAGACAACCCATGGGATAAGATGGAAGATAAGTACAAGATAGGAACTGAAACGGAAGTAAAAGTTGTAAAGCCTATAGAAAAAGGTATCATCGTGGAGCTTCCCGATGTAATAGACTCATTCATCCCGGCTTCACAGCTCTCGACAGGTCCTGTGAGAAACTTCGGCGAGCTTTACAAACCCGGAGACAAGCTGAACGCGGAAGTGATCGAGTTCGACAAGAACAATAAGAAGATAGTTCTCTCGGTCATCGAATACCTGAAAGACAAGGAACAGTCCGATATCGACGCATATATAGATAGATTCAAACTGCCTAAGAAGTTCTCCGTACAGGACGTACAGGAAAAGACAAGGAGCTTCGAAGAAGAGCAGGTTGATTTTAGAATAGAAGACATAATCGGCGAGGACGTACCGGAAGTAAATCATCCTCCGAAAGAAGAAGTAAAGCCTGAAGCTAAACCTAAAGCAAAGGAAGAACCAAAGAAGGAAGAGCCTAAAGCCGAGGTTAAGGACGAAGCACCTATAGAGGAAAAAGCCGAGGAAAAGACTGAAGTAAAAGCTGAGGAGAAAACTGAAGAAAAGGCAGAGGAGAAGACTGAGGAACCTGTCGAAGAGAACAAGAGCGAAGAGCAAAAGTAAACATTAATAACGTACTGACGAACAAAAACCCCGCGATGAGTGGGGTTTTTTGTTTTGGAGGAAAATTTTAAGTTTTGTATTGATTCAGATAAGTTATTCTTTGGGAACCCACCCCCCACCTACGGCGTACCCCTCCGTCGGAGGGGAGAACAAAAGAAGCGGGGTTTTTTGCTTGGTAAATTTTCCAGTAACAACAGGGGCACGAAACACGAGGATTTTACATACCCGGAGGCAAGGAATCTTCCCAATCCTCTTCAAAAAAATGCTCCCACATATAATGCAGTCCATCCATAGGCTGGCGATCTTCTTCCCAAATATTTTTATCAAGTAAATACTTTTTACTTACCTCTTTCCCATTCTCATCCCAAAATTCCCAATCATCCGTTGTATAGAAAGTTGTAATATCCGCACCACCTTCACAATTAGTTTCTATATTAGTCTTACCAAATCCATATTCACCTTCCGCCATTTTTTTCCCATTAGGATACCAGTAAGTCCATTCACCCTCTTTTAAGAGATAAGCCTCATCTACTGGTACAGTACTACAAAATGTATATGTCTTATATATAAAATTACCTTTTGACTTCTTCTGACCATTTTCATACCATGATTCCCATATACCAAACCGCATTCCATTATATATTGGTCCTTTTTCTTTCAACTGGCCATTGTTATAATAGACCGTGTATATTGAATCTTTTAACTTAGAGTAGTAACCGCTCCCTCTTTCATATAAAAACCGACTTTCAAATTGTCCGTTTGGGTAATACTTTATAGCATTTCCTTCGCGCTTTCCATTAACATAATTCTCTTCAAGTTTTAGCTGTCCGTTCTCATAATACTTTTTCCATTTTCCAGTTTCATATCCCAAGTCATCATAATACCCTTCATTCTTTATTTTGCCATTAGCAAAATACCACCTCCATGCTCCAACATATATATTAAACACATATCCGTTTTCCGCCACACGAATTCCTTTTTTACCCTTATACTTATAAGAACCATCACTATACCACGATTCCCATTCACCAGTTTCCTCACCCTCGGTATAAAAACCTTCTTCTTTAACCACTCCATTGGGATACCAGTATTTCCACTTACCTGTTTTTTTTCCATTCGAATAGGCTCCTTCTTCCGCAACGAATCTGTTTTCATATATTTCGACATAATTCCCATTCAAAGTATCGTTTTGTAAATTAAATATCCTCCCCGGGATGTAATCTCCTTCATTGTAAAATTGGATCCATTTACCATTAGGAAGGCTTTCATTGTCTGAATATCCATAATCTGACTTTATATCACCTATGCTTAATCGATCGAACTTCGACCGTGGAACCTTATAATAAAACTCGCCCTCATATTGAACCGAATCGACTGATCTTTTTTGGCAATAAGCAAATAAATTGGATAATAATAAAGTGGGAATCAATATTAGCAGGATCCTGGTAGTCATGTAAGAAGTTAACTAAATTTTTAGAGTAATTACAGTATTTTATATTCAATAGAATATACTGCGCAAATTCGCTAAATTATTAGAAAGTTAACCTATAAGGTTTAAAAAATGAATAAAGAACTAATTTACGAGGGAAAAGCCAAGAAGCTTTACACTATCGAGGGTAAAGAGGGTGTTTTACTGCAGGAATTCAAGGATGACGCGACGGCATTCAACGCTCAGAAAACGGGACAGATAAAGGATAAGGGTGTTCTGAATAATAAAATCACCACTATTATATATGAATATCTCGGCAGTGGCGGTATCCCGACGCACTTCATAGAAAAGATATCGGATAACGAGATGTACGTGAAAAGGGTGGACATAATAAAAGTAGAGGTCGTGTGCAGGAACTATGCGGCGGGAAGCCTGGTAAAAAGATACGGAATGGAGGAGGGCAAAAAGCTCAGCTCCCCCATCATTGAGTATTATTTTAAAGATGACGCGCTCGGCGATCCGCTATTTACACCCGCTCACATCAGGGAGATGGGGCTCGCGGACGACAGCGACCTGGAAAAGATAAACGAGCTGACATACAAAATAAACGAGCTTTTGAGCAGGTTTTTCGATGAGAGAGGAATTTTATTGGTGGATTTTAAATTGGAATTTGGAAAGGATGCTGACGGGAATATAATCCTCGCCGACGAAATATCGCCGGATACGTGCCGTCTGTGGGACAAAGATACACACAAAAAGCTCGATAAGGACAGGTTCCGTTTCGACCTGGGCGGAGTCGAGGACGCGTATTGGGAAATTTATAACAGGATAAGTAAGTAATGCGGTTTACACCATACGGAAAAGGTACAATACGTTTCTTTCTCATAGTGACGGTGCTGATAGACCTGGGCGCGTTCCTGGTGCCAATACTCTGGCTAAAGATCGCACTGCTCGTATTATCGGTTTTATTGATTGCGTTCGTTCTATATTTTTTCCGCGACCCGGTACGCAAACTGCCGGACAATATCACGGAAGATACGCTTATCTCGCCGGCTGACGGCAAGGTGGTACGTATTATGGACATCGAAAATAAGGATGAGAACCCGTTCCCGCCGGGCGAGAAGCTGAAGATGATCAGTATTTTTCTCTCCCCGCTCGACGTGCATGTGAATACAATACCGGTCTCCGGCATGGTAAACTTCGTAAAGTACATCCCGGGCAAATACCTCGTGGCATTCGACCATAAATCGTCTGAGAATAATGAGCGGAGCGAGATCGGGATTAAAACGCCTACAGGGAAGCAGGTCGTATTTAAGCAGATAGCGGGATTTGTCGCGCGCAGGATAATTTACCGCCTTCACGGCGGTGACCAGGTAACAAAGGGCGAGAAGTTCGGCATGATAAAATTCGGCTCGCGCGTTGACATACTATTCAGACCGGAGGCGAAGATCTTCGTGAGTGAGGGTGACAGGGTGACAGCCGGTAAGACAATTATTTGTGAATTATAAAACGATTAAATGGGTAAAGTAAAGCAGACAATAAGTATAATACCAAGTTTATTTACACTGGGCAACGCGTTCTTTGGGTTTCTTGCAATTGCAAATGCCATCGACGGGAATATAGATGCGGCATGCTACTATATATTCTTTGGGATGGCGTGCGACGCGCTGGACGGTCTGATAGCAAGATTGTTTAAAACGACGAGCAGGTTCGGTATAGAGGTGGATTCACTGGCAGACGTAGTAACCTTTGGCATGGCACCAAGCGTGATAGTTTACCAGGTTTTTTTTGACAAACTGGGACTGCTTGGAATATTCTTCGCTTCGCTACCGATGATATTCGCGATCATACGACTGGCAAAATTCAACGTCACGACGAAAGAGGATGAGGAAAAGAAGATGTTCAGCGGGATCCCAACACCGGTTTCTGCAGGCACGCTGGTCACATACGTATTATTTTATCACAACAAGATCTTTACTACACAGTTAAGCACGATCGTGATGTTCACGCTGGTAATAGCGCTCCCCTTGCTGATGGTAAGTACATTTAAGTACGACACATTCCCGCAATTTAACAGGCGCGCTATAAAAGCCAACCCGGCAAAGTTCATAATTTTCTTCCTGGCAGTATTTTTGATAATAATCACCAAGGGTGAGGCTTCGTTCTCTGTGTTTCTGTTTATAATAAGCACGGGAATATTCCGGAAGTTCGTGAGCATTTTTACAAAGAAAGAGGACGGTGATGAGGAAGTAGAGCTGGAGGAAGACACACTGGAAACAGAAAAGGAAAAATAGATGCCCGCTGCTCCTCAAATAAAGAAATCCCTCCCAAAAAGAATATTAACAAATATATTGTGGATATTACCGCTTATTGGAATAATAGGCGGAGCAATATATTTTTATAATTATTTTACACTCCAGATACCCGCCAACCAGGTAGTCACGATGGACGGGCGGAACGACGGTCTGCAGATATCGGTAAGGTATGATTATTATGTTAACTCTAAAGTAATCGATTTTAGTCTGCAGGACATAAAGGACAACAGCCACGAGGACATTATACGGGCGTTTTTTCAGTACGCGTGGATATTAAAAGGGAACGGCCAGACTTTCGAGAAAGTGTATCTATGCAGGCAGGGTGAGAGGAAGTTTATGATACAGGGAAGTTTCTTCTCATACCTGGGGGAGGAGTATAATAAAGAGGAGCCGATGCTTCTCGTGTTCAATTTCCCCGAAAACCTCTACTACCCGGACGGGCAGAGGGTATACCCGGATTACCCGACAGAGGAAAAAGCCAAGGGTGACCAGTTAATACTAGCCACCCGTCAGCTAAAGGACTTTAATGAATTTATGAAAAGATGGATGTACGAATAGTCCGTACATTAGTTCATAGATGCCTGGATCTTGTTCTTAACGCTCAGTTTAATAATTTCGGCTTCACTTATAATCGCGCTTTTCATCACAACCTGCTTTTTCTCCAGTCCATCGAGGACTTCTTTAGCAAAATCCAGATCTTTTTGAATAATAACATTACCTCCAAGGATCTCACGGGCTTTTTTGTCGGTGAGTATCTTTTTGGCAACATTTTCTATCTCGTAAACGCGCTGAGCAGTCTCATCATCGATGAACGTGCTTAGCCTGGCGTAAGACTCGACGAGGTTATTTACATTCTTTGAATAATCTTCATCATCACAGCCTCCGCGCTGGTAGAGATTTTCGAGCAATTGAAGTGTATATACAATTGCGTGTTTGATCTCGTCTATCATATACGGCAGAGTGGAAACAGGATTGACCGCATCGTTGCTTCCCTTCAAAACGCTTCCGTACTCTGTGAGTATCTTAATAGCCGTGTCCTGGTTGATCTTCTTCATTTTCGTAATTTTTTAAATGATTTTCACAATGTAAAGTATGATAACACAAAAGACAATGGTGATAGTTCCGAGGTTATATGATTTCCTTTAACACATCCACAAAGTAGTCTATCTCGGGCAGAATATTATATCGGCTGAAAGACACACGAACAGTGAGAAGAGCGGTTTTTTCGTTGCGACCGAGAGCGGTAATGACATGTGAAGGTTTCAGAGTGCCGGATGTACATGCGGATCCGCCTGAGACAGATATTCCTTTCAGATCGAGCTTTATCAGGAGTTCCTCACCATCCAGCGAGGTAAGCTCGGGGTTTAGTGAGAAATTAACGATGTTTGGAAGCACGTCGACGGAATCAGAGTTAAATATTATCTTCTCGTCCAACTCGTTACTCAACCTGGCTACCAGGTGTGTTTTAAGATTATTATAATGAAGCAGATCCTGATCCATTCTTTCATTTAATATTTCAACGGCTTTTCTGAATCCCACAATAGCTGGAATATTTTCCGTACCGCCGCGCATATCCCTCTCCTGGCTACCTCCATGAATGAATTTATCCAGCTTAGTCCCCTCTTTAATATAGAGGGCTGATACGCCTTTCGGACCGTATATCTTATGAGCCGAGAGCGTAGCGGTATTTACACCGAGGGATCTTACGCTCAGACCTTTTATTTTTCCGAAGCTCTGAATTGAATCAGTATGAGTATCGATACCCTTTCCGGACGCATTTTGGGATATGAGTGAGATGTCATTTATCTTGCCTGTCTCATTATTGGAATGCATTATAGAGATAAGGAAAGTTCTATCCGTGACAGCCTCATTTATCTTATCGGGTGAGATACTCCCATCAATCTCCGGGGAGATAAAAGTTACATCAAATCCAAACCTATCGCGAAGATACTTCATTGTCTCAAGAACTGCCATGTGTTCAATCGAGGATGTAATAATGTGGTTTTTATCCGAGCCGAGATGAGCAAAAGCGATGCCTTTTAAAGCGAAGTTATTCGACTCCGTCCCGCCGGATGTGAAAAATATCTCCTTTGGCTTTGCGCCCATAAATTCAGCGACAATATCGCGGGCATCTTCGAGCGCCACCTTTGCAGGCTTGCCAAAACCGTGAATTGACGATGCATTCCCATATTTTTCAGTAAAATAGGGCATCATTTCAGAGATGGCATCCTCAGCAGGCATAGTGGTTGCGGCGCTATCTAAATAAATTTTTTTCATTTAATACAAATATACTTTTTTTTATTGTTTTATTTGATATATTTTAATCATAAGTAAGGGGATATCTCAATTGCTTCTTTTAAAAGGAGAAGCAAAAACGGAACAAGGACCGCAATGAACAAGGAGTTATTTTATATCCCTAATATTCTTTCATTAGCGAGAATGGTTCTTTTAATTCCGCTCGCTTACCTTCTATTATTTCAATTCACTGAGCAGAAGACACTTATTATCATCATAATGATCGCGATGTATGTAACGGATCTACTCGATGGTTATCTGGCTCGAAAATTAAATCAAGTATCCGAACTCGGGAAAATAATCGACCCGCTGGCTGACAAAGCTGCAGTTATCGTAATTACAGTAATATTATTTGTTAATGGATTGATCCCTGTATGGTTCTTTACGGTGATAGTATTGCGAGATATTTTGATATTGGCATTTGGCTTATATCTTGAAAAAACAAGAAATATAACGTTAATGTCAAATTTTTGGGGGAAGGCGGCAGTCTTTTGTATTGGAATAATTTTGTTATTAACAGTAATTAATTTTGAGTATTTCGATGTTTTTTTAAATATTTTTTATTATATTGTTTTAGTGCTAATTACCTTATCCCTTATATTTTATTATATAAGGTTTAAAAAAACTATAGGAGAAAAAATTTATGGATGCTAACCTCAATGAGCAGACCCTTCCGGTTACCAGGAAGCGCGAGAGGGTAAAAACTCTCACCAGAAAAGACGTCGAGAATAAAATTGAGGAGAAGCTTGCCGGTAAGAGAATTACCAAGAAGCTTATCGTTGATTCTCTTTTCGAGTCTCTAAGAGAACTCATTATGACTGCAGATCCGACAATCAGGATCGAGATCCGCGACTTTGGTGTATTTGAGGTAAAGAAGACCAAGCCAAAACCCAAAGCCAGGAATCTTAAGACAGGTGAGTTTGTATATGTTCCCGGCAGAAGGAAAATGCATTTTAAACCGGGTAAGATCTTAAAGACCTTTTTAAAAAATCAAGTATAAGAGATCGCGAGAAAGCTTTACAATTTCCCTATTAACAATTAACAATTGAGTAACACCAGATATTTATGCTTGGACTATGGCGATAAGCGGATAGGTGTTGCCGTAAGTGATACAGATAAGCAGTATTCGTTTCAGAGGGGGATACTAAGCAATGATTCCGGTTTAGACGGAAACCTACTGGAGTTAATCAGGGGTGAAAATATAGAAAAGATTATTTTAGGTTATCCGTTAAATCTGAGATCGGAAAAGACAGAGCTTACAGAAAAGGTAGAGCAATTCAGAGCCAAGCTTGAAAAGTTATTAGAGGCAAACTCGATAAAGGCAGACTTCGAGTTCTTTGACGAAAGGTTTACGAGTAAGCTAGCCCGGGAGAATATTCTTTCTTCCGGGTTAAGCAAAAAAAAGCGCCGCGATAAGGGTTTAATAGATTCCGTATCGGCGCAAATAATCCTGCAGGACTACCTGGACAGCAAGCAAAGAGTCCGGCACTAAATTAGGAAAAGCAGGGTTATAGCTCTTAAAGATCCAGTTATTTCAAATAAAACTCCCGCAATGTACCTGGTTGAACTTTACGAATTAATCGAGGAAGGCGAAAATTCACATGTTGAATTTAAGCGAAAATTTTCGTCACCCGAGAAGATCGCAAAGGAAATGATAGCATTCGCCAACTCCGGCGGAGGGTACATCTTATTCGGTGTCGATGACGACAGGAGTATTATCGGCGTCGAGAGTGAAAAATCCGAGATAGAACTAATCAATACAGCCGCAAAATTCTACTGCGAGCCTGAAATAGAATTTTCCCTGGAAATAATATTTATAAAAAGAGTTGACGTGGTGGTGGTTTACATACCGAAGAGCAACCGCAAACCTCACAGACTTATTACGGATGATAAGGATTCTCCGCCGAAATTTTATGTGCGGTCGGAAGACAAAAGCGTGCTGGCATCCAAGGAAACCGTGAATATACTCCGCAATTCCAACTCCGAAAAGCCCCTATCAATAACAATAGGCGACAATGAAAAGAAATTATTTGATTTCCTGACTGAGAATAAAAAGATAACAGTGAAGGGATTTAAGAAACTGGTGAACATATCCGAAAGACGAGCCAGCAGGACGCTGGTCAACCTGGTAAAAGCCGAAGTAATCCGGCACGTAATAAACGGAACAGAAGAATTCTTTACTCTTGCCTAATTTTCCTCAGCTAATCTTTTTTCGAGTGCAGCACAAACATCCCCGACATTTTGCTCTGCCCTGGACATAATACCGGAAGCTTCATCTAATACTTGCTTTTTATATGTTTCATCATCTATTCCGGGGAGATTGATCTGGACATTCTTATATGCGCCCCAAATGCCGGTTTCCAGTGATTTGGCTCCAACCTGCAGGTCACTCATTGAGTTCATGTTACCATATTTAGCTACTTCGGTAACATATTCCCAGCATTCGTCGGCTTTCCGCATTACAGCAAGAGGCACGTCAATTGCTTTTTTGAGCCCTTCCTGCATTTTCTGATGTCTAACTGATTTTTCATCATCGGTGTTCTTAGGCAATTTCATCGCATTCATATAATCATTGAAAGCGTCCGTATCGGCATCGATCATTGGTATAAGTTCACGCATTTTTGAATCTAAAGGTTCGATAGCTTTCCTCATAATTTCGTCATATTTCTCATATTTACGGAGTCCGTACGTAAGCCAGGCGACCATAACACTAAGCCCAGCTCCCAGGGAAGCAATAAGAGCGGAGACACTTCCCCCACCCGGCGCAGACGAACGCGAACCAACTTCCTCGACGAATTTTCTAACGGTAGATGAAGCGAGCGGCTCATTTCGCTCCTCTTTAATCATGTATTCAATGATACGTTTATCGGGATTAAACTTTGAAACTGAGGAAAGACCGAGGCGATCGATTACGAGATTAATTTTTTGCCTCTCGTCTATTATAAAGAGATTCTCTCTTTCGATGTAATACTCAGCCGCCATAAGCATCGCTTCGAGCGGGATAAGTCCGACCAATTCACTACCACAAACACCTACATTCATTTCGATAGCATCATTTTTACACTCTTCGAAGGCAATATGAGGAGGAGTTATTTTATAGTTATCGAGATTGATCGTCACTTGTGCCATACCGTATTCCTCGACATCCCAGCCAATTGCTTTAACGGCTTTTAGTCTTCCCGGTTTATCGGGTCCCCTGCCCTGCTCGCGGATATTAAATGCAATCCTGAATGCCTGGTTACGTGTGCCAAGTATATTCACATTGTACGCAATGAGGAAAAACCTTGCTCCGGTTGCTGTAGCACCGTATTCGGGGATGAACTTAGCCGGACCAAAGTCAGGCTTCCATTCGGGTTTTTCTATTTTATCGGGAATCGCCTCATATTCACCTACCCTTATCTGCGAAAGTGTTTTGCGTTTAGGATTTTCGGAAGCCTCTTCGTAAAGATAAATAGGAAGCCCAAGTTCTTCACCTGCTCTTTTGCCGAATTTCTTCGCACACTCTACGCATTCTTCCATAGTAACATTAGCTACGGGGACAAACGGTACAACGTCAACAGCACCCATGCGGGGATGTTCCCCGGTGTGCTTTGACATATTTATCAATTCTTTTGCTTTTTTTGTGAACTGGAAGGCGCCCTCGACAACTGCGTCCGGGTCGCCAACAAAGGTAAAGACCGTACGGTTAGTGGATTTGCCGGGATCTACGTCAAGGAGAGTAACTCCATCTACATTCCTCAGTACTTCGGCACACGCCTCTATTATCGAGGCATCTCTTCCTTCCGAGATATTAGGAACACACTCAATGATTTTTCTCATGGTAGAGTATTTTATTAATTTTTCTTTCTACAGATAAAATATATCCTTTGCGGAAAATCACCGGAATCGAAGCCCATATCATTAACCTGCTTCAACAATTCAAAATGTTTTTCCACCTCAACAACGATCTTCTCTGTCTCAAATGTAACTTCCGGTATAAGCTCTCTATACAATTTATAATTATCACCCTTTACATGCTCAAAGATCTTTGCATCCCAATCGAATTTAGACGGGGATTTTTTAAGCACATCCATAACCAGGTAATTTTTATCGAAGCGGTGAACAAATGATCCGTATTCCGCCATATAGTTCATCTTTTCCAGGGTATTAATATCAAAGATAAAAAGACCACCCCGATTAAGATGAGCATTTACTTTCTTAAAGAGACTTTTCCATCCGGCAAAGGAAAGAACATGATTAATGGTATCATAAAGACAAATAATACAATCATAAGTCTTTTTTGTATCAAACCTGGTAATGTCATCTTTGATAAACTTAACGCCGGGAAGCTTCTTCTTCGCGATACGAATCATTTCGACGGATAGGTCTATGCCCTCCACATCATAATGCTTCTCAAGATAGACGAGATTTGTCCCGGTACCGCATCCCAGGTCGAGAAGGGATGAGGCAGACTTATTGTACTTATTTATGCACTTTACGATGAAATTTTCGGCTACACCGTTTAAGCCTATCACATCATCGTAAAATTTTGCCAGAGTATTATATTGCGCCACTGTGCGATCTTAAAGCTGTAAATTATTAAAAAAATACGGGAAAATTAAGGGGAAACAAGGTTATCAGGCGGCATCGGGATAGACAAGCCGTAGGAATTCACCTACTCCATCCTCGTTATTCGACAGAGAAGTAATATAATTTGCTTTGTGTTTGAGCTCAGGAACAGCATTTTGGAGGGCAATATTTATTCCGCCAAAATCGAACAGTTTGCGGTCATTATACCAATCTCCCATTACCATAACCTCATTCTTTTTAACGCCAAGATGATCGGCAAGTATCTTGAGACCATGCTTTTTATTCACATGGGAGCGGGTTACCTCTAGATGAGCCACATGCATTTGTGAACGGGAGCGGTAATATTTGGCATTTACATGAAGTTTTAGAGGGAAATTAAGTTTGCCCTGGATCTTTTTTACTAAATTCTTATTATCACCACTTACAATTATCTCCAAAACATCGTCGTAATAATCTTCATAAGATTTAACAAGCTGATAATTTGCTCCTCTTCTCGCAAGGAAGTCGCGTATGACGGAATTTTCATCGGTGTAAACTATCTCGTTGATACGACAAAGCGCAATACGGATATAATACTTATTAGCCAGTTCAACGGCGAGTCTGACTTTAGAGGGATTAATAGGCGCTTTATAAATGGTATTGCCGTCGGCATCGCTGACCAATGCTCCGTTCATACAAACAAGCGGAGTTGTAATGTTTAGTTTTTTAGCAAAAGGGACAATGGATGGCAATACTCTCTGAGTCGCAAATGAAAATTTTATTCCTCGACCGGTTAGGGTATTTATCATTTGCTGAGTTACCGAGCCGATCTCACCGTTATTATCCAGCAAAGTACCGTCGATATCGGAAACGATCAGCTTAATATCCCGAAACCTCTGTTTCAGCTGTTCTAAATCTAACTTCAAATCTAGGGAGATAAAAATTAATTACAAAAAAACCCGGACGAAATAATACTTACCCCGGGTATAAAACCATCATCATAACCTGTTAATGGCAATTTAATAATATTTTTCCATAGAAAGTATAGTAAAAAGGGAGTAAAATATTGTAAAACTGAATCAAAATCGCTATTTTTATAAAAAAAATAATAATATGAGAAAAATCCAATCCTTAGCATTACTTTTAATAATGGCACTTTTTTTATCATCTTGCGGTGACAAAAAGGATACGTCCGAAACCAAAACTCCCGACAAAGAAATGAGCAATGATAATACGACCGGCTCAAGCGATACAAAGAAAGAAAGTACCGATGAGAATAAAACAGCATCGTTTGATACTACAAATTTGGCAGGTGTAAAGAGCACATTGACGACTCTATTGAAAAAAGATCTGGCATCAATGACCGAAAATGACAGAAAGTTTGTATACAGTGAAATTAGTCTGGGTGACGATGGCAATAAGCAGACATTAGTAATGTTTCAGGGACCTTATTTTTGCGGATCGGGTGGATGTACAATTTATTTGCTGGACAGTGACTACAAAACTATCTCGGAATTTTCAGTATCCGATGAACCAATAAAAATTGCGGAAACCACATCAAACGGGTGGAAAGATCTTCTTATTTCAAGTGGTGGTAAACTTCACGTAATGAAGTATAATGGCAAAAAATATCCCGGTAATCCATCAGTCGAAGCAGAATATACAGGTGACGGTAAACAGGATACCGACGTTAAATTTTCACCTCAATATTCATTCTAGATCAAACTAATGGGCGCACTTTAAATTTCTCAACGTCCCAGTCAGCTAATTTTGCACCCGCGTCATATGTGCTTTCTAGAAAAGAGAGCAATGACCGTCGCGGGTCGCTTTCCTGCAGTAGATCACCATATTTATAGATAGCCATAGGGCTTCCGTTTGCATCCATCCAGAATGCCTCCTTGGGAGAGATCGGTTCTTTATCGAGACCTTCGGGCGAGGGATAGGTATATGAATAGAATGCGGCTTCGCGCATATTTGCGTCGCCTGCCCAGAAACCGGCGCTAATAACCTCGTGCGAATATGCTTCCCTATCGGAAATCCTACCGCCCTCCATCTGGGCTTCCCTTCCGGAGAAACGCGTAACAGCAAGATCGAAACTGTGCCAGAAGAGCTGAACCGGACTTACTTTACCATTAAACCGCCCGCTGAATTCCTTGAACACTTCATCCACAAAGACCAGTATATGCCAGAAGCGGTTTACATAGTCCTTATCATATGATGAATGAGCGGTATCAGTCGCGAAGGGTTCGGTGCTCTTATTGTCGTAAGGCTTCGCTAGAATAGAAACATCAATGCCATACTCATTGAGAATGTCGAACAGGTTCTTATAGAATTTTGCTACAGTTAGTCCATCTTCAAGCGGAAATTCACTTTTCTCTCCACGGCTTGTTGTGACAATCAGCTTATGTTCGATGAAGTTAAAATGTATATTAAACGTGAAATCCTTGTATGGTATAGGCGACGTCTCGAGCCCGCGCGAAGTTACATAAAATGTAATAAACCACCAGTGGTTTTTACGGGGTGCGAGGGCAAGACGGATCTTGCCGACTATCTGTAAATAAAGGTGTAATGTGTCTTTTGTGCTTTCCCACTCTTCGAGGGGGAGGGCGGGTAGAGAGTTATTTGTCATTTGTAAATTTTTTTGTATTTATCCCAGTTATTTAGTGATTTTTCTCTCAAATATATGTAATCGTTAATATCATCTATTTCTATCTGGTAAATCCTAACTTCACCGGATGGAATTGGATCGAGCGTAAAAGCCGCTCGCTCTTCTCTAAGTTCAATTACTGCTTCAACGCCCGCACTGTCAAGAGATTTAAATCTAAATATATCGTATCCAACATAGGCGGCACAAATGTAATATGGACTTATTCGTTTTGGAAAAGCAATTCTAACCTTGCCCAATTTATCACTTTGAAAAGATAATTTCTGCCCTGATATCGGATCAACTAAGGATCTACTCCGCGAATCACTTAACCAAATTATACCCCCTTCTAGTGATGACTTATCCCAAGAGTCAATAAGCTTCAAATTATAGACAATACTATCAGATGAGTAAAGTGTATCAGTAATAATAATTTTACTAACGGAATCTTGTGAGGGTTCTTGCATTGGAAAATCACGGAAAAATAGAAATAATTTGCCATTCTTAATTTCATAATCACCCTCTCCATACTGCAGATACATTATATCATTTGAATAGGAATAAGAAAATTTACCATCCTTTGTAAACTTATAGAGCTCACTATACAAAATGTTATCCGGATGTTCTTGCCATTTCCCCTCCAATCTTTGAGAGTAAACAGAATTTGAAAAAATCAGGATCAATATTAGTAGTATCTTTCTCATATATAAATATAACTCACTAAACCGTAAATAAAAAAGCCATCCTATTTGCACGGGATGGCTGTATATAATCTTTGTAAGTGAATTTAGTAACCGAAATCACCGCCGTCGTCGTTCGGCTGGTTATCATCAGAGCGTTTTTTCTTGTCCTTTTTACCTATATCGCCGAGCCGGATTGTTAGGTTGAGATTTGCGGACTGCGATTCCCTCTTTCCCGTTATTGTCTGGTAATAATCCGGATCGTTAATTTCTACATTAAATTTCGACGAGTTAAAGATATCGTTAAAGTTGAGTCCGACGGTGGCTCTGCCGTCCCAGAAATCTTTTGAGATCGCGGCGTTGAGCGCCTGGAACGGATCAACCGTACCCTGCGGGGATGTTCTTTTACCTGAATAGAAATAGCTCACCTGCATATTGAAAAGGTCAGGGAGTCTGAGGTTTAATGATCCTCTGCCCCGGAATGAGGAGTTTTCGTTGGTGAGCCCGGATTCGATATTATCCGCTGTCACTTTCATGGTAAAGTAGCTTATATTGCCATTGAAAGATAACCATGGTGTTATGCGGGAATTAACAAGCAGTTCCGCACCGTAGCTTTCTTCAGTATTTATATTATCAAAGGTCGTGAGCGTAGTAACGCTGTCAATAAACGATGTCACACGAGTAATAGCATCGGTTGTCCTCCTGTAAAAAACTCCGGGAATGATCGACGTACTTGAAAAGAATTTAACGAAATTAAGTTCAAACGAATTTGTATATTCAGGGTTCAGGTCCGGATTTCCGGAAAAAATTGTTCTATCTGTTACCCCGGAAAATCTCTGGAATGGATTAAGGTTCCATGAGCGCGGTCTCCTGATACGTCTACTGTAGCTAAACTGGAGTTCTTCTTCTTTACCCAGTTTTTGTCCAATACTCACACTCGGAAAGAGGTCAAAGAAATTCCGGTCGAAATTCTCATTTGATAATTCCAATTCACCATTGTATCCCGTATATTCAGCACGCAGTCCTAGCTGGTACGTGAAATTCTCTCCAAATCCACTGTTATAAAGCAAATATCCTGCCTGGATATTTGTTTTCAAATTAAAGGTATTAGTCCGTGTGGTGTCATTAAGATACTGATTAGTCACATAATCAAAATTCTCATACTGTTGGTCGTTATTTTCATTATTATACTCGCCATCGTACCCCGCTTCAAATTTACTTTCTTTTCCAACTGGATGAACGTAATCGAATTTTAAGTTCATATCAAATTCTTTGTCAGTCTGAGTACTCATTGTCAGAATTGGGTTTGTCCCGGACGGGAAAACCGTCTCATCGTTAGAATTGCCATTTTCTTTATCCTTTTGATATTCAAGCTCAAACTCGCCTGTAAAAGCTTGTTCCTTTTTAGGGAAGTTCTTATAATAATTTATACCGAGTCCGTAATTAAAGTCATCATCGTTCTCGGTAGAGGTTGATAAGAATTGATTGACAAGACTTTTATTAGCATCGTATTCGTAACTATTCTGGGTATCATTATCCGTTCTGGTCCTCATTCTCAGTGAATTAACAATCGTGATCGAATTAAGCTTGTCGATAGTATAGTCAAGCCCTCCACGGATAGAATTAGATATATTCCTATTACGAGAATTTGAGGAGCTGTTATAAAACGGCGTTTCTGTTTCAAAGAAAACTTCACGCGAGGTCGATCTTTCACGTGTATCCAGCCTATTACCGTAGCTGTAATCCAGGAAGATATTCAGATCCTTATTCTTCCAGTTGCCGGTAAATCCTCCGTTGTACTTATCGCCCGTGCCCAGGGAAAGATTTAAATTTGCATTATAGCCAGAGTCATCACTCTTTTTTGTAATGATATTAATAATACCTGTTACACCTTCAGCTTTATATTTGGCAGAGGGATTAGTAATGAGTTCAACCGATTCAATATTATCGGCAAGCATCGAGCGAAGTATCTCGGGGCGATTGGGTCCGTCCAGACCAAAGGGCTTTCCGTCAATAAGTATCCGGACACCTTCGCTTCCCCTCAAACTTACATTACCATCCTGATCAACGTCCACAGAAGGAAGATTCTTTAGAATATCGAGAGCACTTCCTCCTCTGGTGGTCTGATCCTGTCCGACATTAAAAACTTTTTTCTCCGCGGTGAATTGTATCTCACTTTTTTCGCCTTCGACAACAATTTCGTCCGTAACAGTTTCCCCGGATTTTAATTTTATCTCACCTACATCAGCAGTCTGGTTCTTTGGATTAACTTTTATTCCTCTGATCACAGCCGTGCTATACCCAATAAAATTCACACTTATATAATACTGTCCGTAAGGTACACCTGAGATGGTAAAATTACCACCGGCATCGGTTTCAGCTCCGGAAAAAACACTGCTGGAATCTTTGATACTGTAAACAGAGACGGCGGCTCCTTCGAGCCCGGTACTAGTCGAACCATCAATTACTTTCCCAGTAATGCTCCCCGTCTGGGAAAACCCTGTACCAACGAAAAACAAGCATAGAAATCCTACTCCAAGCAAATGTCTAACAATTTTCATCAATAATTCATTTTTTAAGAGTTTGAGAGATGTTACATTATATATAAGACACCGGAAAACGTGGAATGGTTTAACTGAGACTAACTTTTAAATTATATATTAATAAATAGTTAATTACGCTAATCCTTCCTATCTATAACCCAAATTACGCTTAAATAATTCAATTTTAAACAAAAAAAGCCCCCTCCGTCACAAAGCCGGAAGGGGCGTATAAGGGCACAACGTTCTAGAATTAGAATCCTATATTTCCGCCGTCATCTCTTGGAACATTAGGACGCCTTTTTTGGTTCTTGTCCTGCTCGCCGAACCTGATAGTAAGCGATAAATTCGCCGTCCTTGAATCCCTTTTGAAAAACAGTGTTTCTGAATATGAAGGATCGTTTATATCTATATCAAACTTTGATTGATTGAACATGTCACTAACTCTAAATGATAGTGTCGCGATACCGTCAAAAAAGTCTCTGGATATCGAAGCATCAAATGCCTGGAACGGCTTTACAACTGCCTGGGCAGTCACAAATTCACCGGAATAGAAATATGATAACTGGAAGTTAAACCAACCTGGCAGATTAACCCTAGCAGAAAGTCTTCCCGAGCCGGTAGAGTTTTCATTCTCTGCTCCCGCTTCAAAGTTATCAGCATTTATTTTAGTTTTATGATAACCAACACTTCCATTCAGACTCAACCATGGAAACGGTCTCGAATTGACAATCAATTCAGCTCCGTATGTATCAGAGGAATTGAAGTTGTTAAAGGTCGTAAGAGTTGTCACGCTGTCTATAAATGTCCTGGTCCTGTTTATCTGGTTATCAGATCTCCTATAATATATCTGAGGAATAATCGTCGTTGTTGAGAAATATTTAGCAAAGCTTAATTCAACGGAGTTGATGTATTCCGATTCCAGGTCCGGATTTCCGGAAAATATGTTCCGGCTTCCTGCAGAAAATGACGGGAATGGATTAAGCATTCCTGCGCGTGGTCTGTTTATTCTCCTGCTGTAGCTCAATGATAACTCTTCCTCGGCTCCAAGCTTTTGTGAAAGGCTCACGCTAGGAAAGAAATCCAAATAATTTTTATTAAATTGCTGATTAGTTGTAATAAGTTCACCTGTTCTGTTGGTATTCTCAGCTCTTAAACCAACATTATAAGTAAAGTTCTCTCCAATACCGCTGGAGAACAATGCGTAGAATCCATTAACCTGACGGTCGAAATTAAATTCGTTTGACTTATTCAGATCATTAACATACTGTCCGGTAGTGTAATTCAATGTATCATATACATAAGTATTCTCGTCAATAATAAATTCACCCTGGTACCCGGCTTCCAATTTCGAACTCTCACCAATAGGATGAGTGTAGTCTATCTTTGCGTTAATTTCTTTAGTAGTATTATCCTGTAATTCATTAAAATTAAAAGGCTCCGGTTCCAATTGAGGATAAGTGTACGTATTTATTGTGTTTCCATCCTGATCATCACCATAATCATCATATGTAATTTCAAAATCGAGCTTTTGCTTTGGATTTGTAAACTTTTTATAATAATTCAAAGCCGCGTTGAAATTATACCCGTCATCCGTAGAGTGAATATTTGTCAAGAATTGCTCAGTTAGAGCAAAATTTGCATCGTATTCGGTATTATTCTGGAAGGCAGTATTCTTAAAATTCCTTTTATTATAACTTGTAGAGAGGGTAAATGAGTTTAGCTTATCTATTGTGTAATCCAAACCGCCCCTTACATAATCTGAAACACTCCTAAACCTGGCACTGGCATCGAGGTCATAGTAAGGATTGGTGGTATTAAAGAATACTTGCCTGTTGCTTTCGGAAGTAAATTGGGATGTCCAGATATTGTGACTATAATCAACAAATACATTCAAGGCACCCTTTTTTAAATTTCCGCTGAAGCTTCCGTTATATTTATCACCTGTCGTGGTGCTGAGTGTGACCGTACCATTATATCCGAATCCATCACTTTTTTTCGTAATAATATTAATAATACCCGATATACCTTCCGCCTCATATTTAGCAGACGGGTTATTGATTACTTCAATCGATTCGATATTCTCGGCAGAAATGGAACGAAGTAAATTTACCCTGTTAGGACCGTCAAGTCCGTACGGTTTTCCATCAACGGTAATTTTAACTCCCTCACTTCCCCTAAGGCTTATATTTCCATCCTGATCGACGCTGACAGAAGGAATATTCCTAAGCGCATCAATTGCGTTTCCACCTTTTAGAGTAAGATCTTTTGAAACATTAAAAGTTTTCTTTTCAGCTGTTATCTGAACTTCCGGGGCTTCTTCTTCGACAACAATTTCTTCGGTAACAGTCTCCCCTGCTTTTAATTCGATCTTCCCAAGGTCAACATTCGTTTTTGTAGCGGTAATATTAATTCCACGGAGAACAGCTGTGCTGTACCCAATCAAATTTACTGTGGCATAATATTGTCCCACGGGGACATTAGGTATAGTGAAGTTTCCAGCGGCATCAGTATTAGCACCAGCGACAACATTTACAGAATCAGTAATGCTATATAGAGACACCCCTGCCTCCTCGATAGGCGTTCCTGTACTTTTGTCTACAACAGAACCTGTAACGGTTCCGCTTCCCGCATCCTGTGCAAAACCTGTGGAAACCGAAAACGATACCATTACAAGAATTAGAAGGTAAAATAGTTTTTTCATCTCCGATTTGTTAAGTTAGTTTTCTCCTTTTAAAGCGGCATTGCTTTCCTATTTTTGACGAAAAAGGGGTCAAAAGGTTTCAGGAAAAATATAAACTTAGTATGGGATTACTTCTCGAATTTTGCTAAATTTCAAGAAGTAATCCTGTTTGTAGGGTATATTTAGGATAAATTAAAAATTTACTGGTTTATCAGGAGTGAGGAATTTCGACAATTCCTTTAGGATATTGAAAGACTGATTTCCGGGCTCTGTGTCCTCAGCCATTGTTCCGTAAACTATTACAGTATAATCTCCGTAAGGCTGGTACCCAAAGGCACCGCTAAAACCATTAAAAGAAGGATTTTGTACACACCATCCATTTACTACTACAAAGCCTGAAGCAAAGTATAATCCGGGTTTTTCCAGATCTCTGTATTGTGACATCAGGATTTTGAGGGATTCTTCTGAAAGGAGTTTACCACTGCCAAATATAGGACCCCATTTCCCGAGGTCTTCGATATTGGAGTATAATGCGCCGGATTCCCCTGTCCAGGAAGGATTCCAGTAAGTGGCGTCTTCATACACACCTCTATCGGAACTGAATGAATGGAGAACCGGTAAAGGTAGTTCAGGCGTTGACATGTAGCCGGTATTCATCAAACCAAGAGGGATAAATATATTCTCTTCATAAAGCTCTTTCATTGTTTTGCCTGTCGCTTTTTCCATAACTTCACCCAGTATAGTAAACTCAGTATGAGAATATTTCTGATTAGTTCCGGGGCGGAAATTTAATTGTCCGTCTGAAACAGAGTAGGAGATTATCTCTTCATCAGTAATCTCTCTAAAGGGATCCTCTAAAACCATATCAATAAAAGAATCGTTATAAACATAGTCTTTATACCCGCCTGCATTTTTGATCAGCATTCCCACTGTAACAGAATCGCCTGCGAGGATGTCGGGAAGCCATTTGGAGATCTTATCATCTAGGTTTATTTTTCCCTGGTCGACTAACATCATTAGTAGTGTGCCCTGGAAAGTCTCCGTAACTCCTCCGATACGGAAATGCATATTTTTCTCAACTGATACACCCGTCATCGATTCACCATATGTTACAAGTGCTAGTTCTTTGCTGCCCTGCCAAACACCGGCAATCAGTGCCTTTACTTTCGACTGAAATGCAAGCCGTGTAATAGTTGTAGTCAGCGAATCACTTTCTGTATGTTGAGGATATGCCGAAGATGAAAATGTCAGTGCTATAAAAAGTGATAAAATGATTTTCCTCATAAACATATTTTTTGTGAAGATAGCCATTTTTTTTAACAAAAATGTTAAAATTTACATGATTTTAGCATTTTTAATTCATTTTAAAATGGAGCAAATACTGACCACCGTTAAACAATTGAAAATTTATAACTTAACCTCTTTCTATTGACTTTTGAGATTAAAAGACTTAATTTTGTTGTATAATTTTTGACAACAATTTTGAGTTAATGGAAGAAATTGTAACAAATCTGGAAAAAATCGGCTTTACAAACAATGAAGTGAAAGTATTTCTTGTTCTCTACAAAGGAAAAAACATGACAGCGGCTGAGATTGCTAAAGATGCAAAGATGCAAAGAACCTCGGTGTACGAAATATTAAAATCTTTTGCAGAGAAAGGTATTTGCAATGAGATCAAGACCGCAACAAGATGCAGGTACGAAATGATAGACCCGGAGGTTGTACAGGATAAGATATCAAATAACATTAAGACAGAACAAGAACAAAAGATAAAGTTCTTAACCGAATCATTCGAGAAATTAAAGCCCATATACGGTTCAGAACAGCACGGGAACATTAAAGAACAAGTCGAGTTAATAAAAGGTTTTAATAAACACCGACATTTAAAATTTATAGATCTTTTAAAGAAAGCCAAGAAAGAAGTTTTATTGATGATAAGGCAGGAGGTATATGTATCGGGAGAGATAGATGAAGTAGGAAAGAATTTTGTAAAGAACGGCGGTACGCTGAAATCAATATATGAATCAACGGGAAACTTTAAGATACTGGAAGGAAACAGCTGGGTGAAGGTAACAGACGAAAAATTATATGAGATTTACCGTTTCTTTGAGAAATACGGGGAACAAATAAAGCTAACGGATAAGATCGTTCAAAACATTGCAATTTTTGATCGTGAGGTAGTATTTATTAACCTTGTGGATAAAACTATTCCAGGAAGCGAGAGAACAGATATTGTAATATACAACAAGCAATTTGCTGAGTATGAAGCAATGAATTTTCTCGATCTATGGAAACAGTCGGAAACACTAGATGATTTTGGGGAAAGATTAAAATCGAATAGGGGTAACGGAGAAAACAACATAAAAAAATTAGGATGAAATCGCAAAAAAACTTACTATTTGGAATTGTTGTCCTGGGACTTTTAGTATTATTCCAATTCCTCCAAGGATGTAATGACGACATATTTGCTCCTCCCCCGGATGTAGATAATTTAGGTATAAGTACCTACAGTACTGCTGATACGGTGGATAATGACATTTTGGTACTTGATTCGGTAAAGATATTAATCAAAGACATCAAAATAATTGTCGCTGATACGAACGGAAATAATTTCAAGACCGGACCTTATGTATTATATTTAAATTTGAATTCTTCTATCAATGTAATCGACACAGGATACCTGTCTGCCGGTACGTATCAAAAGATCAAGTTCGAAATACATAAGCCGAATAATAATGACCCAATTCCCGATCCGGAATTCAGGGATTCAGCCGGAAACTATTCTGTAATAGCCAAGGGTCGGTTTAATGGAATTAGCTTTGTATACAAGTCGAAGAAATCGGCGCATCAATTCCTAACTTTCCCGACTGGAATAGTTATTACGAATGAAGGCAAAACCAATGTCACGCTGAGCGTAAATCCTTATACATGGTTCATTAAAAATGGATTATACCTTGATCCGAATCTGCCGGCTAATGAAAACGATATCGATAATAATATAAAGGACTCATTTAAAGCATTTAAAGACGACGATAAAAACGGGATACCGGACTAATGGACTATATAATTTTTCCAGACACAGGTTCAACAAACAAAAAAAATTATTATGAAAAAGATAATATTTGCAACACTGTTCATACTCTTAGCTTCTACATTATCTTTTGGGCAAACAAATAGTTTTGGAGTCGGTATTATAGTAGGTGAGCCTACGGGATTAAGTATGAAGTTAAGACTATCTGAAAACACAGCCATCGACGGCGCATTAGGATGGTCTTTTGAGGACAAGGGTTCTTTACATATTCATGGAGATTTCTTACTTCATGATTACAGTCTGATACATGTAGATGAGGGCAGACTCCCTATCTATTATGGTATCGGCGGCAGGATAAAACTTAAAAACGAAAATAAGGGCAATGATGACGATAGGATCGGAGTCAGAGTCCCGGTTGGTCTTGCATACGAGTTTTCCAGCAGAAAGGCAGATATATTTCTCGAAATAGTGCCAATACTGGATCTGACGCCTGAATCACAAGTGTCGTTTAATGCGGCGCTGGGCGCAAGATATTACTTTTAAACCCTGAATTATTAATTGAGTTTGTGGCTAACCCTGCAAACCCGTACTAACAGAAAGCCTCTCAGGAATTTTCCGGGGAGGCTTTTAAATTTATATCTAAGAAGGTTCTTATTCTATCTCTTGAGCCTTTCTCATGAGCCATTCCGAAGTGGCTTTATTCTCAAGCTCTTCTATTTCCTGCTTAACCGCCGGAAGATTTTCGATAGAATTATTCAGTCTTATCTTTGCCAGACGCCCAATTAGATTACAAAAATTAGTGTACACACTTACTACCCGATCTGATATATGTTTATCACTCGAGAGGAAATGTCTAAATGCGTCAATTGAAGATAGAAGTTGTTCGTAAAGATCAAGTTCATAGTATGTTTTTACCATCAAGTATCTGACATCAATCTTAAACTGGACAAGGTCCAGGTCAATTTTCATAATATTATCAAGTGTCTTCTCAAACTCTTCCCTCTCGTAATTTAAAAGTGCCATGCTTAGATGATAAATATTGCTTTGCTCACCCAGAGACAATTTATTCTTATTTTCCTTAATGAAATTCTCCAGCCAGTCAAATTCTTCAGCAATATTAGCGGCGGCAACTATATTTCGGAATAACTTAGCAGAAAAATGACCACCCTCATATTCAGAACAAAGATCCAGTTTCAGCATTTTTTTGTAAACATTCATAAGTACCTGTTTATACTCCTGCTTTCCCATTTCTATTTTTAGGGTACATATAGAGACAAAAATATAGTAGAAATTTCTCATTTCAACCCATGAAAACCGTGAGCCGTTTTTTTCTAAGAGGTTCATAAAGTTAGATGTATTTTCTTCGTTATCCGGTTCGAGCAGTGACATGAGTTCATAGTAGTAAATACTAATGTAAGGATAGAATTCTTTATCCCTCTGCTTCAAATACTTAATCAAGTCCGGAAAGTCGATCTGCTCAAAAAGTTTATTGAAGACAGAGGATGAAAAATCTGCTCTGAACTCTACTTCGTACAGGAAAAGATTGTACTTAGCTTGAAATATGAAAACAAGCAGAAGCTCTATAAGAAACAGGGAATGGTCTTCCATATCTTTCACTAATCCTGCATCGCGAACTTTGTATAAAAAGTTATTTAGTTTATCTTCTACAATGTAGTACTTTCTTAAAAAGTATTTTTCGGATGGCGGAATGAACTCATTGTACTTAGTTTCCATATCGGTCAGCGTTTTATTATATAAACCAGCCAACCCGCGTTCACCCAACTCTTCAAGCAGTGATTTCCTTACATTATACTCATCCTTAGAGTACCTTATATAAGAAAGATAATCTTCTACCACTCTCATCAGAAATGAACTCAACCTTCTTATTACCCTGTCATCGTACTTTTTACCGGGATATAATTTCGAATAAATTTTTTCGTCCTTAATGCTGTGCTCATTAAATTCAGGATAATATTTCTTGAGCAGATCGAAAAACCTTTTAACTTCGGTCCTTCTATTATGAAATGGAGAGTCGACAAATCTGCCAAATCCTTTAAACTCATCATTTGACAGACTCTTTAGAACCTTTATTAAATTGGAATTTTTCACCTGTTTTTTTGAGATAATTGAATCTTAAAAAACCAAAGATACGTCAGATTTTAAATGATAATGTGGTTTTTTACAGGTAAACACAATGTAATATTTGAGACAATTTTGGAAAAATCTCTTTTATATTAAGAGCGTGGCTTTAGTAATTTAGGTCAACATTTTTAGTAATAAAAATCAGACGGAAATGACACAGAGTAAAAAAATCAGTTTCGCATTATTTCTTATCCTGCTAGCTCTACTCGGAGCAAGTCAAGCCGGCGCACAGGTCAGCGAGCTATGGGCGGCAAGGTATAACGGTACGGGAAGCTCCGCAGATGAGATCAGTAAAATGGTAGTCGATGGGAATGGTAATGTATATATAACCGGAAGGTCCAGAGGAACCGGTTTTAATAATAACTTCGATTATCTAACCATCAAATACAGTTCTTCAGGCGATACTCTCTGGGCAAGAAGATATGATGGAGGCGGAAGTGGTCTGCCGACCGACGAGGCACGCGACATGGTGGTCGACAGTCTTGGGAATGTTTACGTGACGGGATTTAGTGTTGGAGCAGACATGACATCGGATTACCTCACAATAAAATATGATAGCAATGGAGATACATCATGGACAAGAAGATATAGTTATACTACCAATAGTAACGATAACGGAAATGCCATCGCAGTAGATGAGCTGGGATATGTATATGTTACCGGGACAAGCAGCGGTGATTACCTGACAATATGTTATGATGCATCGGGTGTATTTCAATGGACCGCACGATATAATGGAACCGGTAACGATGTTGACATAGCCAAACACATCATATATAAAAACGGCGCTCTTTATGTTTCCGGTATAAGCAGAAATACATTTAACTCATCGATCAGCAATGATTACCTTACTATAAAATATAGCTTAAATGGTGATTCCCTCTGGGTAAGCAGATATAACGGACCGGGCGATAATTATGACGAGCCGACATCGATGATCGTCGATAATGCGGATAACGTTTACTTGACCGGCTTCAGCAGAAACACAAGCTCGGCATCAAGTTCAGACTATCTAACTATAAAATACAACCAATTCGGCGACTCGGTATGGGTTAATAGATATGACGGAACAGGAAGCGGTCAGGATGAAGCTAATGACCTGGCTATAGATAATTCAGGAAATGTATACGTAACCGGAACAAGTGTGGGAGCAAGTACATTTTCGGATTATGCAACAATAAAGTACAACTCAACCGGATCACAGCAGTGGATTACACGATACCATGGTCCCTTTAATACAAGCAATGACTATGCTCACTCGATAGCCTTGAGTCCAAATGGTTTCATATACGTTACCGGAGGAAGCAACAACAGCAGTATAACAACAACCGATATAGTTACTATCAAATATAATATGTCAGGAGATCAACAATGGATGAAAAGTTATAGTGGAACCGGAAATGGCGGCGATATGGGCTACCAGATTGAGATTTATAACACCGATTTTATTTATGTCTCGGGTAATAGTGAAGGAATTTCGGCAGGACAGGATTATATTACCCTAAAATATGAAAAGACCACTAGTATCATATACAGTACTGGAAATATTCCTAACTCATTCAGGCTATATCAAAATTATCCCAACCCTTTTAATCCTTCCACAAAAATAAATTTCGATATCCCCGAACAGGGCAATGTGAGTTTGATAATATATGACCTATTGGGAAGAGAGACTGCAGTTTTAGTAAACCAAAAGCTCGATGCAGGCAGCTATGAATATGAGTGGAATGCTTCATATCTATCAAGCGGGATATATTTCTATTCTATACAGACAGGCAAACACAGAGAAACGAAGAAACTTGTGCTAAGCAAGTAATTCCGTCTGAAAAAGCCCCTGTTTTGTGGCAGGGGCTTCTCTGTCAATATAAATCAACCCGGGTTATTCCGGGCTTTTTTGTAACTTAATGCCGTATTTTACGAAAATAATATAAATAACCTCCTTAGCATATGACTAGAAAATTTATACCTATTTTTTCACTGATCTATATTTTCACGCTGGATTCCGCGAATTCCCAGTCATTTACAAAGATAACAACAGGCACCATTGTTACTGACGGAAGGTATTCTGAAGGCGCATACTGGTTCGATTATAATAATGACAGATATCTAGATCTATTCGTAGGGAATATTGTGAATCAGAACAACCTTCTTTATCTAAATAATGGTGACGGGACATTTACTCAGATAACAAGCGGGAGTATTGTCAATGATGCCGGGTTTTCGTATGGAGGATGTTTTGGTGATTATAATAATGACGGGTATCCGGATATGTTTGTAGAAAATGGTGGATCAAATTCCAACCAGGCAAATTTTTTATATATTAACAACTCCGGTCTATCATTCACAAAGATCACTTCCGGCAATATCGTAACAGATGCAGGCGGTTCTTGGGGATCGGCAACGGCAGATTATGACAGGGATGGGAATCTCGATATTTTCGTTTCAAATTTCAATCAGAACAACTTTTTATATAAGGGAAATGGTGATGGGACGTTTACGAGAATAACAACAGGTGATATAGTTAATGACGGCGGTGCTTCATTAGGATGTTCATGGGCAGATTATGATAACGACGGGTATCCTGACCTATTCGTAGCAAATGCAAATTTCGGAGCAGGACAGAATAACTTCTTATACCATAATAACGGTAATGGAACATTTACCAAGATCACGACCGGGAATATAGTAACAGATGGTGGAAATTCTGTAGGAGGAAGCTGGGGTGATTATGATAATGATGGAGATATAGATCTCTATGTGCCCAATTATTTCAACTCAAATAATTTCCTATACAGAAATGATGGTTTGGGAACATTCACTAAAATTACCACCGGGATTATTGTAAATGATGGGGGTTCTTCCGTCGGGTCTGCGTGGGGTGATTACGATAATGACGGAGACCTGGATCTATTCGTCTCGAATGATAATAATGAAAATAATGCCCTCTATGAAAATAACGGGAACGGAACATTCACTAAAATCACTAACGGGGATATCGTAAATGATGGAGGCAGATCGAACGGATCCGTATGGGGCGACTACGATAACGATGGCGACATCGACCTTTTTGTGACAAACGGAGACCAGCCGACCTCACAAAGCAATTTTCTTTATAAGAATGACGGCAACTCAAATCACTGGATAAATATTCTTTGTAAAGGTATAAACTCGAACAGATCGGCTATTGGTACTAAAGTAGTTCTTAAAACAAACATAAATGGAAATAATATAACCCAAACACACGGAATATCCGGACAAACGGGATACAACGCTCAAAATAGCCTTAATGTAGAATTTGGACTTGGAAATGCATCAGTCATTGATAGTTTGATCATTATCTGGCCTAATGGAAACATTGAACCGTTTGCGAATATAAGCTCAAACCAATTCGTAACAGTAACCGAAGGACAGGGAATTGTTGGCGTTAACCCGGAAGGAATCATATTACCAGGAGATTACCGACTCGAACAGAACTATCCAAACCCATTCAATCCAACTACGGAGATTGCATTCTCACTTCCTCACAACGCATTTACAGAATTAAAAATATTCGATATAACAGGCAGAGAGATTGCATCCCCCATCAGTATGATACTTAATGCCGGGTCTCATATAGCTCAATTTAATTCAAGTAAAGTCGCTAGCGGTACATACTTTTATAGGATAAAGGTTTATAGAGAAAGAAGTAACGAAGTAGTTTTTAGCGATGTAAAGAAAATGGTGGTATTAAAGTAATCTAATCGGAGATGTTTGCTATCGAAATGAGTTTCTGAGGATTCAAAATGAGGATTCTCTTTGTGTCAAAATCTATAACCTTATCATGCTTGAATTCAGAAAGAAGTCTTGTAGCAGTTTCCCTTGCGGTTCCCGCTATACTGGCTATATCGTACCTTGACATAGAAGCTTTTATTGTTTTGCCGTCGTCCTCCATTCCATAAAATTCCTTTAGCATTAGAAGTGTCTCAGCAACCCTTTCGCGCACTTGCTTTTGCGCAAGACTGGCGATAGTTATCTCAGCAGCATCAAGCTCACTTGCAAGAAGCTTCATTAACTTCATTGATACGTCGGAATTAGTTTGAACGAGTTTCAGAAAGTTTTCCTTTGGAATCTGGCAGACTTTAGTATCCTCAAGTGCTACTGCTGAGACTGTACTGGGTTCTCCCGTCAGCATTGATCTGTATCCAAGAATATCTCCCTGCTTTGCCATCCTCAATATCTGTTCCCTACCATCAACACCAATCTTTGAAGTTTTCACTACACCTTCATTAATGCAAAATATACTCTGGGGATTATTTCCCTCCCAGAATATGATCTGACCTTTAGGATAGATATTGCATGTTTTATGTAATGACAGATTCTCAAGGTCTTCAACATTCAGATCACAAAAGACGGATTTGAACCTGGACTTGCAATACTCACAATGTATATGTTCTAAAACCGGTAATTTCATTCAATCAGCATATTCAATAAATTATTAGCTAAAACAGGAAGTTTCAATGCAAAGATTGTGACTAAAATCACAATGTCATGTGATACCACTCATAGGCATAAACCTCAAAATCGTGTTATTTTTGTAATAACTGATTTTAATACGTGCAAAAACTTGGAGAAAAAATAGTCCCGGATGAGGTAAAGTGTTATCATTGCGGGGATAAGTGTGGCAATAACAGCATTTACATTGAAGAAAAATTCTTCTGCTGTGAAGGCTGTAAGATGGTTTTCTCCATTCTCTCCGAAAAGGGTTTATGTCAATATTACGATATTGAGTCCGTCCCCGGACTAAAGCAAGCAGATAATATTTTTGAGAAAAGATACGATTATCTGGATGATCCCGATACAATAAGTAGTTTATGTAATTTTTCCGGCAATAATTTCCGATCCGTAACTTTTTTTATCCCAACTATTCACTGCTCGAGTTGTATCTGGCTCTTAGAAAAGCTAAACAAACTTAGCCCCGGTATTATTTCCTCAAAAGTAAATTTCCTAAAAAAAGAATTATATATACAATTCGACGACAACACCACTCTTAAAGAGATAGTAGTGTTACTTGCGCGTATCGGATATGAACCTACATTAGGTCTGGATTCAATATCACATAAAAATGCTGAGAAAAAAAATGACAGGTCACTCTATCTGAAGCTCGGAGTCGCGGCATTTTGTTTTGGGAATATAATGTTATTATCATTTCCCGAATACCTTTCGTCAGGCGAGGTTGATGCGTCATTAAAAAGTTTGTTTGCATATTTGATGCTTACTTTATCGTTACCAGTTATATTTTATTCAGCATTAGATTACTTCATCTCTGCATTTAAAGGTATCAGATCAAAAGTTCTCAACATAGATGTTCCCCTCTCATTAGGAATAGCAGTTCTATTTACAAGAAGTGTGGTAGAGATACTCGTAACCGGAGATCCCGGTTTCATGGATTCGATGACAGGATTGGTCTTCCTTCTATTGTTAGGAAAAGTATTTAAAAATAAAACATACGAGGCATTAAATTTCGAGAGAGATTATACTTCATACTTCCCGCTTTCTGTAACGATCAAAAATGGGAAGGAAGAACTTTCCATTCCACTCGCCAAACTGCAAAAGGGAGACAGGATAGTTGTAAGGAATAATGAGCTAATTCCGGCTGATGCAATACTTATTAAAAGTGACGCTAACATTGACTACAGTTTTGTCACTGGTGAATCCGAACCTGTTAAGAAATCATCAGGCGATGTTATTTACGCAGGGGGAAGGCAGGTGGGAGCAACTATAGAGCTGGAAACCATTAAAGAGGTTTCCCAAAGCTATCTAACACAGCTTTGGAATAATGACACCTTCACATCCGTGAAGAACGAGAGACACATTTCACAAGCGGCTAATACATTCAGCAGATATTTTACTCCGGCAATACTATTAATTGCAGTTGCAGGAGGTCTTTTCTGGCTGAGCGATGGTTTTGACATTGCTCTAAATGTGTTCACTGCGGTACTCATTGTCGCATGCCCGTGCGCGCTTGCGGTTTCACTGCCTTTTACTTTGAGCAATGCAATGAGAATACTTGGTAAGAATAGACTCTATGTAAAAAACCCGTCTGTAATTGAAAACATGTCATATGTTGATACGATAGTTTTCGATAAGACGGGAACAATAACAAATATCAATGACAGCGAGATAAACTATAACGGAAAGTTCCTTGATAAGAATGAGGTCGCTCTAATAAGGTCTCTCGCTCGAAATTCTCAGCATCCGCATAGCATTAAACTTTTCAATAAATTGGAAAGCGAATACACATATGAGGTAGCAGATTATATAGAAGAATCAGGTAATGGCATTAGAGGGAATATACTTGGCAGAAAGTTAAAGCTTGGAAGCAGAAAATTCGTTTCGGGGCTGGACACTGAAAACATTACTTCAAGCTCAAAGGTTTATGTTTCGATCGATGGTATAGAATATGGTCATTTCTCAATAAATAATCATTACCGAAAGGGATTAGACAAGAATATCGAGGGACTTAACAACTACAATCTTCATCTTTTATCCGGAGATAATAACAGCGAAAAGGAAAATCTGGAGAAGCTTTTCGGGACTGACACTTCAATACACTTTAATATGTCAGCACACGACAAGCTGGAATATATTAAAGACTTACAACTGAAAAAGAATACAGTATTAATGATAGGTGACGGACTAAATGATGCCGGAGCACTAAAGCAAAGCAATATCGGTATCTCCGTCTCCGAAAATATAAATAATTTTACCCCTGCAAGCGACGGAATCCTCGAAAGCGGTATGTTCGAAAAACTAGAAAGCCTTATTGTTTTCTCCAAGGACAGTATGGCGATCATTAAAATCAGCTTCGTTCTTTCGATATTTTACAATATCGCAGGTCTTGGATTCGCGCTTCAGGGGCTTTTAACACCCTTATCTGCCGCAATATTAATGCCCTTAAGCTCAATCACAATAACAGCATTTGGTGTATTGGCAGGAAACTTTGCAGCAAAAAGAAGGAGATTATTATAATGTCAGCAATCGTTGTATTACTAGGGCTGAGCATATTAATAGGAGGAGGTTTTTTGATCGCGTTTATTCATGCAGTTCGGAGCGGTCAGTATGAAGATAAATATACACCTTCAGTGAGGATGTTATTCGACGATTCAGAAAGTTCAGAAGAAAGTAAAACTAAAATATAATTTCAAAACAGGAGAAAATCAGTATGCAAGTGGAGAAATTCTACTACGACAATAAGACTGTTAAAATGTTCGCCATTGCGACTGTGGTATGGGGAATTGTGGGCATGCTTGTCGGGCTTATAATTGCTTTCCAGCTTGTATTTCCCGAGCTTAATTTCGGCATTCCTTACATTTCTTTCGGCAGGATCAGACCTGTACATACCAATGCCGTGATCTTTGCATTCGTTGGGAATGCGATCTTTATGGGTTTGTATTACTCACTCCAAAGGCTTTGTAAAGCCAGGATGTTTAGTGATACACTAAGTAAAGTTCACTTTTGGGGATGGCAATTAATTATCGTTCTTGCCGCAATAACACTCCCCCTGGGATATACTACAACAAAAGAATATGCAGAACTCGAATGGCCAATCGATATCCTGATCGCAGTAGTATGGGTGATATTCGCGATAAACATGTTCGGAACCATAATAAAGAGAAGAGAAAAACATATGTATGTTGCGATATGGTTTTATATTGCAACGGTGATAACAGTAGCTGTGCTTCACATCGTAAATTCCATAGAGCTTCCAGCGACCTGGCTTAAAAGTTATTCGGTATACGCGGGGGTTCAGGATGCATTGGTACAATGGTGGTATGGGCATAACGCGGTGGCATTCTTTTTAACGACGCCATACCTCGGTCTAATGTACTACTTCCTGCCGAAGGCGGCGGGCAGGCCGATATATTCATACAAGTTATCCATTGTGCATTTCTGGTCTCTTATTTTCATCTATATCTGGGCAGGTCCTCACCACTTGCTATATACTACTCTTCCGGATTGGGCACAATCACTCGGTACGGTTTTTTCCGTAATGCTATGGGCGCCATCCTGGGGCGGCATGATAAACGGTCTCATGACCTTACGTGGAGCATGGGATAGGGTTAGAGAAAATCCGGTATTAAAGTTTATGGTGGTGGCAGTAACGGCATACGGTATGTCAACGTTTGAAGGACCTATGCTGTCATTGAAAAATATAAATGCAATAGCACACTTCTCCGACTGGATCGTGGCACACGTGCACGTTGGGGCTCTCGGATGGAACGGGTTCCTTACTTTCGGTATCCTCTACTGGCTCGTACCTAAGATGTGGAGAACCAATCTGTACTCAACAAAGCTGGCAAACGCGCACTTCTGGATCGGAACACTTGGTATTATAATATATGTGATCCCGATGTATTGGGCAGGTCTTGTACAGGCATTAATGTGGAGAGAATTTACTCCGGACGGATTACTGCTTTATCCTAATTTCCTCGAAACTGTAAGACAAATCATCCCGATGTATTTCGGAAGAGCCATCGGCGGTGCACTTTATCTTTCCGGTGTTATAATGATGGCATACAACCTTGTAAAAACGGCGAAGCAGGGCAGCTTCCTTGCCGAAGAAGAGACAGAATCTCCACCTATGGTTGATGACTTGAAGGGACAGCTCGAGCCTGCAAGAAAACACAGGATACTCGAAGGTAAGCCATTGAAGTTCGCACTTTATGCAACTATCGCTATACTTATCGGAGGAGCGGTAGAGATGATCCCTACATTCATAATCAAATCAAATGTTCCTACTATAGAAAGTGTAAAGCCATACTCCCCTCTCGAATTACAGGGTAGAGACATATATATGAGAGAAGGATGCGCAACATGCCATTCACAGATGATACGCCCGTTCAGATTTGAAACGGAAAGATATGGCGAGTATTCGAAATCAGGTGAGTATGTGTACGATCACCCGTTCTTATGGGGATCAAAAAGGATTGGACCTGACTTGCACAGGGAAGGCAAAAAATATCCTAACTTATGGCATTTGAATCACCTTGAAGATCCAACATCGGTATCTCCGGGATCTATAATGCCTAGATACCCATGGCTCCTTGAGAATAAGCTTGACATTTCAACAACCGAAGCCAAGATAAATACAATGATAAAGCTGGGAGTTCCCTATCCTGAAGGATATGGTAAAACTGCTAATGATGATCTTAAGAAGCAGGCTGAAGAAATTTCAGCAGACCTGGAGAAAAATGGTGTTATGATGAATTCCGACAAGGAGATAATTGCAATCATTGCTTATCTGCAAAGACTCGGCACTGACATAAAGGTAACGAACGATACAACCAAACAAACTAATGAAACAGTAAATAAATAGACCATGTTTAAGCAATATTTTGAACAAATAGATAATATTGAAATTTTCCCGATAATAGGGTTAATATTATTCGGCATTTTTTTCACGGCTTTATTACTATGGGTCTTTACGCTGAATAAAAGATATATAAAAGAGATGTCCGAATTACCACTGCAAGATGATGAGGAAACGACCGGGAATGAAAACTTGGAAATTTAAAAGAAAAATTTTCTAATCATGAAAAATACAAAACTATTAAAAGCTGTTTTAGTCCTGTTCTCAATGCTTCTTTATGTGGACTCATTTGCAGAAGAAGAGGGATCAATGGAGGGTGTAAAGCTATTCAACTACTTTGCCCTCGGAGTCCTGGCTATAATTCTTCTTATGGCTCTTATTTATGCAGTACACAGTCCCTCTGAGGAAGAACTAGCCGGAGAGCCTGCAAAAGAAGGCGCTGTTAAGAAGATAATGCACGCATTAACCAGATCCACACCTGTTTCCCAGGAGCGTGATATAATGCTCGACCATGAATATGACGGTATCAAAGAGCTTAACAATAGTGTTCCTCCGTGGCTTAATTACATTTTCATCGGATCGCTGGTATTTGGAATATTTTATGTAATGCATTTTCATGTATTCGGGACAGGTAAAACTCAAGCCGAAGAATATGGCGCGGAAATGGAAGTTGCCCGGATAGAAATGGAGCAACTTATGAAGTCAGGTGCATTTATTAATGAGGAGAATGTTACGTTTTTAGAAGATGATGCATCCCTTAATGCCGGGAAGGAACGTTTCGTAAAAGACTGTTCACCGTGTCATGGTATGAATGGAGAAGGAAACATCGGACCTAACTTAACAGATGATTACTGGATACACGGAGGTAAGGTAAGCAACCTCTTCCTTACTGTGAAAAACGGTGTGCCTGAGAAAGGAATGATCGCATGGGGACAACAGTTGAATCCAAAACAGATACAGGAAGTTATCAGCTTTGTTATGACATTGCATGGAACAAATCCTCCGAATGGAAAAGCTCCGGAAGGAGAGCTCTATGTTCCGGAGAAGAAAGAGGGCGGTGACTCGACAAAAACAAGCACAGATTCAACAAAGACAACAAAAGATTCGACCAAAACAAGTTCGGATACAACTAAAAACAAATAGAAGGTAAGGATTATTATATTGGAAGTAAAAGCGCCGAAGAAAGAAGTTTCTGAATATCAATACGAATACCGTGATCACCTTGCAACGATCAATGAAGCAGGCAAGCGCATTTGGGTATATCCAAAGAAACCAAAAGGAAGATTTTACAGCGCGAGAACGTACGTTAGCTGGGTACTGCTCGCATTTCTCTTTGCGGCTCCGTTCATTAAAATAAACGGGCATCCATTTATGATGTTCAATTTCATGCAGAGGAATTTTATTCTGTTCGGATTGCATTTCGGACCTCAGGATTTTCACCTCTTTTTCCTTGCAATGATCACTATAATAGTTTTCATAGTGCTTTTTACAGCGGTTTTTGGAAGAGTATTCTGCGGGTGGGCATGCCCCCAGACGATCTTTATGGAAATGGTATTTCGAAAGATCGAGTACTGGATAGAAGGCGACGCTAACCAGCAGAGAAAACTCAAAACGGCACCCTGGACTGCCGGGAAGTTTTTTAAGAAGCTTTCAAAGAACCTCATTTTCTTTGGAATTGCTTTCTTGATTGCCAATACCTTCATGGCATATATAGTAGGGATAGATGAACTCTATAATATAGTAACTCATCCGCCATCAGAACATTTAGCAGGATTTATTGCCGTAACGGGTATTTCAATAGCTTTCTATGGTGTTTATTCCTATTTCAGGGAGCAGGTATGTACGGTCGTTTGCCCTTATGGAAGACTGCAGGGTGTACTACTCGATCCAAATACTACTGTTATTGCATATGATTATGTCAGAGGGGAGCCTAGGGGAAAGATAAAGAAAGGTGAAGAGAGAAAATTCGGGGATTGCATTGATTGTCACCAATGTGTGGACGTTTGCCCAACCGGAATCGACATCAGGAACGGGACTCAGCTGGAATGTGTAAATTGCACGGCATGTATTGATGCATGTGACACTGTAATGGACAAGGTAAACTTCCCTCGGGGATTGATCCGATACGACTCGGAGAATAATATACGGGAAAGGATCAAAAGAAGATTTACAGGAAGGGCAATAGCGTATTCGGTCGTATTAACGATTTTACTTACGATCCTTATCGTATTACTTGTTAATAGAACGGATGTAGAAGTATCATTGCTTAGAACACCAGGAATGTTCTTCCAGGAACAAACAGATGGGAAAATAAGCAACGTTTATAACCTGAGATTGGTAAATAAAACTTTTGATGAATCTTCCGTAGAGCTTAAACTTCTAAATAAAATAGGTGAGATAAAAATAGCGGGTGAAGAATTAAAAGTAGCACCACAGGGAACATCCGAATCAAAACTTATTATTATACTAGATAAAGATCAGATACCGGACAGGAATAATGACTTAAAGGTTGGCATATACTCTAAAGGCGAGCAAATCGATGAGATAGAAACAAACTTTATGGGACCGGGATCAAAAACCAAATAATCAATTATGAGCTGGGGTACAAAAATAATATTATCTTTTGTTGTATTCATGACAGGTATGCTGGCAATGGTGTTTTATGTATTCAACCTCAAAATGGATCTTGTAGAGGATAATTACTATGAGCAGGATCTAAAATACCAGGAGCATATTAACACATTAGAGAAAACTCTGAAAGATGGAGAGAATCTCCAAATAGTTAAGAAAGCGGGCAGTATAGATTTTCAATTTCCGGAGCAGGGATCTGCACCTGGAGGTGAGATATTTTTTTACCGCCCCTCAGACGCAGAAAAAGATTTTAAGATCAATATTTCTCCTGACGAAAAGAGGATGCAGAATGTTAGTACATCCCAATTGGATCCGGGTATCTGGAAAATCCAGGTTACATGGTATTCAGATAATCAAAAATACTTTAAAGAAGAAAAGGTTTTCGTAGACTAATGGAAGTGTGGGCCGGACTAATATTGGGATTTGTTGGAAGCTTTCACTGCGCAGGTATGTGCGGACCAATTGCTATGTCACTCCCAGGAAGCAACTATAAAGATTTCAAATTTATATTCGGTCGGTTAATCTATAATTCCGGAAGAGTGATCACATATGCATCACTGGGAGCGTTATTTGGTTTTCTTGGGAACAGAATCGCCATATCCGGCTTACAACAAGAACTCTCAATAGTACTTGGCATTTTAATTTTAGTCACCCTTAGTTTTTACCTCTTTGGAAGAAAGAATAAATATTCCGGTAAAATACTTACAAAATATACTACGGTCATTAAGAAACCTCTTTCAACATTGTTTAAAAAGAAGAGTTACACTTCCCTGCTCCTTATAGGAATAATAAATGGGTTACTACCATGCGGATTCGTTTATATTGCAATTGCAGGGTCGCTCTCAACCGGCGGAGTTACTTCGGGAATGTTATTTATGGTTTTGTTTGGTCTTGGTACTTTCCCTGTTATGCTTTCAGCATCCGTCTTTGGAAACATAATCCGAAGCAAGATCAGAATTCCCTATGCGAAGATCCTCCCCTCACTTTCTGTTGTGATCGCGATTCTTTTGATACTCCGCGGGCTAAATCTTGGCATTCCCTATATCAGCCCCGAATTAAAATCTACCCCACAAGATTCCGAAGTGATCTGTAAATAATTTTAATTCCACTTGCATTTAAAAATCTTTATTGGTATTTTAACCAACTAGTTAGTTAAACCATATGGTTAAATTCATTATGGAAGATAAGCTACTGAAAAAAGAACAATCTACCGACAAGATAATTTTACAATCCGCTAGAGAAGTATTTATGAAATCAGGATTACAAGGTGCTCGAATGCAGGAGATCGCTGATAAGGCTTCCATAAATAAGGCGATGCTCTATTACTATTACAGATCGAAAGAAGATCTTTTTAAAGCCGTTTTCATTGAGGAGATATACAAAGTCATGCCGAAGATCAGCGAGCTCCTCGCCGTCGATCTTCCACTATTCGATAAGATCAGGTACTTTGTCGAAAATTACATTGACATAATAAAACGGAATAAGCACATGCCAATATTTGTGTTAACGGAAATAAATCAAAACCCTGAAAGAATAGTTTCCTTTGCACGCGAAAAAGTAATGACATATTTCCATGTATTGGTTAAAGACGTTGAGAAAGCTTATAAAGAAGGATTAATAATAAAAATTGAACCGCAGCAGCTAATTGTAAACATGCTTGCGCTTTGTTTATTCCCATTTGCAGCCAGACCAATGGTAAAAGGGATTTTTGGTATGGATGAAGATGCTTTTGATGAATTTATCGACCGTAGAAAAAAAGAAGTACCTGATTTCATAATAAACGCGATAAAAGTTAAATAACAAAACAGCCATGAAAGCATTATTAATGCTTATGTTCCTCTTCCCGCAGCAAAAGGATACGCTTACACTTCAGTATTGTTATGAGCAGGTCTACGAAACCTATCCCACAAGGCAACAGGAACAATTAGTGGAATCGTCTTCCCGTTTGAAGGTCGATAACCTTGGCGTGAATTACCTGCCGAAAATTACGCTAAGTGGTAAGGCATCATATCAATCCGATGTACCTCACCTTGAGACGAGTTCACCATTATTTACATTCCCCCAGCAAAGCAAGGATCAATATAAACTGCTGCTTGATGTCACACAGACAGTTTATGACGGAGGCATTACGGGAAGCCTCGAGGATATACAGAGGAATGAAGCACTTGCCGAGCAACAAAAGGTCGAGGTAGAGCTTTACAACCTTAAACAGAACATAAACGATCTGTACTTCGGGGTGCTGACCCTTCAGGAAAGTCAGAAGCAGCTTGAGATACAATACGAAACTGTGAAAGAACAGCTGGATCAGGTCATCGTCCAGATACAAAACGGCGCTGTTGCCGGCAGTAACAGATATATACTCGAAGCCCAGCTGGTGTCTATAGAACAGCAGATAATGAATATCCAATCGAACAAAATGGCTTCGATACGAATGCTCTCGCAACTAATGGATGAAGATCTTGATACAAATACCGTGTTCAAGGTTCCCCAGGTATCTCTGCCTAATACGGATATAAAACCCGGCGACCGACCGGAATACAAGCTATACAACCTTGAGAAAAATACCCTAACATCCTACCAGGATAAAATATCGACCAATATGATGCCGAAGATAAATGTGTTTGGTCAGGCAGGATACGGCAGACCGGGACTAAATTTTCTGGATAATGATTTCAAATCTTTCTACATGGTCGGGTTAAACTTATCATGGAGTCCTGTGAACTGGGGCACAAATAACAATGAAGAGCAAATCTATAACATCAATAAAAAAATGATCGATACCCGTAAGGAAACCCTCGATAAAAATATCAAAATGTCGCTTGAGAAATATAAAACCGATATATCTAATATGGAAGGATTAATACAAAAGGATTATGAGATAATCGCATTAAAGGATAAAGTAATGCTGAGTATTTCATCACAACTTCAGAACGGAACGATTACGGCAACTGATTATCTTACAGAACTAAATTCCAGAACACAAGCAGTGATAAACCTCAAAACACATGAAGTACAGTTAATACAGGCAAAAGTAAACTTCCTAACAGCAAAAGGAAATTAAAAAAATAGATATGAGAAAGATTTTCATAGTACTTATTCCGCTAATTACCATTCTGCAATCCTGTTCAAATGACGACGGGAAATCCGATGCTTATGGAAACTTCGAAGCTACGGAGACAATCGTATCCGTTAACAGCGACGGCAAGATATTAACCCTAAATGTCGAGGAGGGTGAGACGATTCCGGCAAATCAAGTCGTAGGCTTCATTGACACCACACAGCTTCACCTCAGAAAAATGCAGCTTGTAGAGCAAAAGCAAACAATTGCAACAAAATATGCAGGTGTATTTGCTAATGTAAGGGTCCTCCAGCAGAAGGTTGAGGGTAACATGATCGAGAAGAGAAGGATAGAAAACCTTCTCAAGAGCGAAGCAACACCGGAAAGGAATCTAGACGACATTAACACTAATATTAACGTTCTCGAAAGTGAGATAGCCGCAACCAAGACGCAGAATAAAACCATTTTCGAGGAAATGCAAACGGTCGATGCACAGATAAAACAAGTCGATGATCTGATCGACCAGAGCATAGTGATAAATCCCGTCGATGGGACAGTACTGGTTAAGTTCGTTGAACAATACGAAATGAATACACCGGGTAAACCATTATATAAGATAGCTAATCTCGACACCATGACACTCAGGGTGTATGTCAGCGGTGCACAGCTTCCATCGATATCGATCGGACAAAAAGTAACTGTACTTGTGGATAAAAATGCCAATAGCGACAGACAGCTGGAGGGAGTAATTAGCTGGATTTCTTCAAAAGCGGAATTTACACCGAAAATAATCCAGACAAAGGACGAAAGGGTTAATCTTGTTTACGCAGTAAAAGTAAGAGTGAAAAACGATGGTACGCTGAAAATAGGAATGCCCGGTGAGATAAGGTTCGACTTAAACACTTCCAATCAATGAATGCAATAGAAGTACATAACGTAAAAAAAACATTCGAGAGTATCACAGCGCTGGAAGATATAAACATCGAGATAAAGGACGGTGAGTTATTCGGGTTTATCGGACCTGATGGCGCAGGGAAAACAACACTATTCCGGATATTAACTACACTGCTCATCCCGGATACAGGTACAGCTACAGTATTAGGATTCGACACGGTCAAAGATTACAAGAGCATCCGGAACATCGCCGGGTATATGCCGGGAAGGTTTTCCCTTTATCAGGATCTTAGTGTTGAAGAAAACCTAGAATTTTTCGCGACAATATTTGGTACCACAATTAAGGAAAATTACTCGCTTATAAGTGATATCTACTCACAACTTGAACCATTTAAAAAGAGAAGAGCGGGACAATTATCGGGTGGAATGAAGCAAAAGCTGGCGCTGTGTTGCGCTTTGATACATAAACCAAAGGTGCTTTTCCTGGATGAACCTACAACAGGTGTGGACCCGGTCTCAAGAGAAGAGTTTTGGGGAATGCTGGATAGGTTAAAAGATCAGGGAATAACGATTGTAGTATCTACACCTTACATGAATGAAGCCTCACTTTGCGACAGGGTTGCGCTAATCCAAAAGGGCAAGCTTCTTAGTGTCGATACTCCCGACGATATTGTAAAACATTACACAAAAACTATATACGGAATAAAAGCGGATAAAACTTACCAGCTTATTGAATCTTTATTGAAATATGAATATGCCGAATCTGTTTACCCGTTCGGAGAATTCCTTCATTACACTGATAAACGTGACAATATCAACCCGGATGAGATCAAAAAATATCTGGAAGGATGCGGGTTGAAGGATATAGAGATCGAAATTAAAAAACCGGATATCGAAGATGTCTTTATGTATTTAATGAAGCAAACTGAAACAGCGAATGCCTGATGAAAATAATCACATAATTGAGGCGGAAAAACTCACCAAGAAGTTCGGCAATTTCACCGCTGTTGATGCTATCTCATTTTATGTAAAAAAAGGTGAGATATTCGGTTTTCTGGGTGCGAATGGTGCCGGTAAAACAACTGCCATAAAAATGCTTTGTGGGCTTTGGAAACCGACCTCCGGTGATGCGCAGGTTGCAGGGTTCGATATTTATAAACAGACGGAAGAGATAAAAAACAATATTGGTTATATGAGTCAGAAATTTTCTTTATACGAAGATCTAACGGTAAAGGAAAATATCCGTTTTTATGGAGGTATATATGGGCTGTCGAATTCCGAAATAAAGCGGAAAACAGATTTTATGATAGAGCATCTTGACATAAAGGGCTCTGAGAATAAATTAATCCGATCTTTGCCCCTTGGCTGGAAACAGAAACTGGCATTCTCGGTAGCTATGCTTCATGACCCCAAAATAGTATTCCTGGATGAGCCCACCGGCGGTGTGGATCCGATAACAAGAAGGCAATTCTGGGAAATGATATATAAGGCTTCTAGTGAGGGCGTAACAATGTTTGTCACAACCCACTATATGGATGAAGCAGAATATTGCAACAGGGTATCGATGATGGTGGATGGAAGAATCGCAGCGCTCGACACACCCTCAAATCTTAAGAAACAATTCCATGTACATTCTATGTTTGATGTATTCGTAAAAATAGCACGTCCTGAGCAAACAAAAGAGCCCGCATAATGAAAAGATTCATCGGCTTCATAAAAAAAGAGTTTTATCATATCTTCCGGGACAAAAGGACGTTACTAATTCTCTTCGGAATGCCGATTGCCCAGATAATGCTGTTCGGGTTTGCTATTACTAACGAGATCAAGGATGTAAAGATAGCAGTCCTGGATAAATCTAAGGATAACGTGACCGAGGAGATCCGCAATAAAATACTTTCGTCGGGATACTTCAAACTTTATGACAATTTAAATACTGATGCGGAACTCGATGCGGCATTTAAAAAAGGTGAGATAAAAGAAGCAATAATATTCCAGCCCAATTTTGCGGAAGACCTTACATCACAGAAGAAAGCTTCCGTACAGCTAATAGCAGATGCAACAGACCCGAATCTTGCATCGCTTGTTGTAGGATACACTACATCTATACTTATGGATTATCAGAGTAGTCTTGCTATTAAGCCACCACCTTTGATAACCACAGAAGTGAAAAATATTTATAATCCTGAATTGAAAAGCGTTTATATGTTTGTCCCCGGATTGATCGCTGTAATACTCCTTCTCGTTTCCGCGCTGATGACCTCAATATCTATAACACGTGAGAAGGAGTTGGGCACAATGGAGGTAATCCTTGTTTCCCCATTGCATCCAATACAGATAATCATAGGAAAGGTAGTTCCCTATTTCATGCTGGCATTTACAAATACATGTATTATTCTTCTGCTTGCTAAATTCGTCTTCGAAGTACCAATAGAAGGGAGCCTCGTATTTTTATTAATCGAGTGTGTAATATTCATGATTACAGCTTTATCTCTGGGAATACTGATATCTACAGTTAGTGATAATCAACAGACGGCAATGATGCTTTCATTAAGTACACTGATGCTGCCGACTATTATGCTGTCCGGATTTGTATTTCCTATCGACAATATGCCGCTGGTATTGCAAATTTTGAGTAATATTATCCCGGCGAAATGGTTCCTGATTATCGTGCGCGGAATCATGCTTAAAGGCGCTACTATTCAATACTTATGGCAAGAATCCCTGGTACTCGGAGGAATGGCTTTATTTTACCTGGTTGTAAGCCTCAAGAAATTTAAGATCAGACTGCAATAATGAGGACCATACTATTCATATTAAGAAAGGAATTTCTCCAGATATTCAGGAATAAATCTATGCTTCCGCTGATATTCATAACTCCGTTTATCCAGCTTATTGTGCTTTCAAATGCAGCTACATTTGAGATAAAGAATATCAGGTTTGATGTAATAGACTTCGATCAGACGAGTTACTCACGTGAACTTATTTCTAAATTCACAGCAAGCAACTACTTTACATATAACAACAGCTATTTCTCGACCGGACAATCAGAAGAGGATTTCGAAACGAGAGATGCGCGACTGGTTTTATTTATACCAAATAATTTCGAGAAGGATTTTATAACAACAGGGCAAACAAAAGTACAGCTTATCATAAATGCAGAGGACGGAAATGCCGCCGGAGTGGTGTATAATTACTCGAGCAGTATTGTAAGTGATTTCAACTCGTCCATTGTTACGGATGTAAGCGGGTTAAAGATACCTCAGTCGCCTATGATAGATGTCACGTTCAGGAACTGGTTCAATCCTTTGTTAAACTATAAAACGTTTATGGTCCCCGGTATACTCGTTGTTCTTGTCACAATGATCGGGATGTTCCTTGCCGGTATGAATATTGCAAAGGAAAAGGAGATGGGAACTATCGAGCAACTGAATGTTACCCCAATTAAAAAATATCAATTTATAATTGGTAAGCTAATGCCATTCTGGGTAATTGGAATGGCAGAACTTTCCGTCGGAATTCTTGTTGGCCGAGTCTTATTTAATATTCCGTTCCTGGGAAGTCTAATAAGCGTTTACATCGTTGCAACAGTATATATGCTGTCTGTACTGGGAATTGGATTGTTCATTTCTACAATTACTAATACTCAGCAACAAGCGATGTTCATTGCATGGTTCTTTATGGTAATATTTATTTTGATGGGAGGAATCTTTACACCGATAGAATCGATGCCGCAATGGGCTCAAACACTCGATATTGCAAATCCGATCGCGCACTTCAATAAAGTAATGCGTATGATAATGCTGAAGGGATCGCATATACCGGATTTTGCAAACACAATCTATTTCCTTGCAGGATATGCAGTTGTGATCTTATCGCTTGCGGTATGGAGATACAAAAAGGTCAGTTAATTACGCCAGCCCAGTAATTTCCCCGTTTTCATCAATATCGATACGCTCAGCAGCAGGATGAGTAGGTAATCCGGGCATTCTCATAATATCACCGGTAATAGGAATAAGGAAACCGGCTCCGGAAGCTATTTCAATCTCTCTCACAGTAACCAGGAAGTCTCTCGGCCTGCCTAATAATTTTGGATTATCCGATAGTGAGTTTTGTGTTTTTGCGATACAAACGGGCAATTTATCCAATCCCAATGAATTGATTGTTTTCAAGTCCTTCTTAGCTTTCGGCATGAAATCGACGTGTTTAGCTCCGTATATTTTTGTAGCAACAAGCTCAATCTTATTCTCAACAGAATCATTCAGGTCATAAAGTGGAGTGAACTCGTCCTTGCTTTCTGCAACAGTCTTAACTACTAATTCGGCAAGTTCCTCTGCTCCTTCGCCGCCTTTTCCCCAGACATCGGCTTCCGCACAAGCAACTCCCAATTCCGCACATTTGTCTTTTATTCTCTGAATTTCTTCCGGAGTATCGGTTGTGAACTTGTTAATTGCAACAACAGGCGTAACTTTAAAGTAGCTTTTATTCTCGATGTGTTTCTCAAGATTCTCAAAACCTTTCTCTAAAGCTTCCAGATCCGGTTCGTTAAGTTCCTTTAAAGGTTTACCACCATGATACTTTAAAGCCCGTATAGTTGCAACAATGACTACGGCTTTAGGTCTCAAACCCGATGTAGCGCATTTTATATCAAAAAATTTCTCTGCACCCAGCTCGTATGCAAATCCCGCTTCTGTGATCGTATAATCAGCCAGAGAGAGTCCCATTCTTGTAGCAATTACGGTATTTGTTCCCTGCGCGATATTAGCGAAAGGACCACCGTGAATAATAGCAGGATTGTGCGCAAGGGTTTGAACAAGGTTCGGTTTTATCGCATCCTTCATCAGAACAGCCATCGCACCGTTTACCTTCAGATCTTTTGCAAAAACGGGTTTCTTATCGAATGTAAATCCAACGAAAATATTCCCGAGTTTTTCTTTCAGATCATTCAAGTCGTTAGCAAGACAAAGAGCCGCCATTACTTCTGATGCGGCTGTTATATCATATCCTGTTTCGCGGGGAAAGCCCATTGTCGTTCCACCAAGACCAATCACTATCCTTCTGAGCGCCCTATCGTTCATATCTATAACCCTTTTCCATCGTACAGTCCTTGAGTCTATCCCGAGAGCTATCTGCACATTCTGAAGATTGTTATCTATCATAGCAGCGAGCAGATTGTGAGCCTTTTCGATCGCATTAAAATCTCCCGTGAAGTGCAAATTTATATCTTCCATAGGTACTACCTGTGAATAACCCCCGCCTGTAGCACCACCCTTAATCCCAAAGACCGGTCCAAGCGATGGCTCTCTAAGCACGACCATACTCTTTTTGCCAATCCTATTCATTGCATCATTCAAACCGATCGAAACAGTTGTTTTACCTTCACCCGCGGGCGTGGGATTTATTGCCGTTACGAGAACAAGGTTGTTATTTTTTACCTTATCCATATCGATCAGACTCAGGGGAAGCTTGGCTTTATACTTACCATATAACTCTAATTGATCGGTATCAATACTGGCTTTTTCCGCTATACCTGTTATCGGATCCAATTCAATAGATTTTGCAATTTCAAGATCAGTCATAAGAGTAATATTTTAGTTTGATAGTCTATATAATAACAGATAAATACTAATATATTATTATGGAATCTTTATATGATATTCTTCTACTGGGACACCCCCGATCAAATGCTCCTGTATGATCCGTTCCAGAACCTCAGGAGTGCAAGAATGATACCATACCCCATCGGGGTAAACAACAGCTATTGGTCCTTCCAAACAAATCCTCAAGCAATTTGCCTTTGTTCTGTAGATCCCTTTCTCTTCCAGCCCTAATTCTTTGATCCTTCCCTTTAAGTAATCCCATGATTTCAGACCAGCTTCTTCCGAACAGCATTTTGGTTTAGTCTGGTCGGCACACAGAAAAATATGCCGTTCAATTTTATTTATTCCAAGTTCAGTTGCTTTCTTAATAAGATGTCTGTTTTCTGTCATACTTCGACCTTCCCGGTTACTAACTTACCTCTGAGCGTATGACGCTTTTGAGAAGAAAGAATAGACTTACGGAGCCTGATGCTTAATGGCGTTACCTCGACAAGCTCATCGTCCTTGATAAAGTCGATCGCTCTCTCAAGTGTCATCGGCGTGACAGGCGTCAGCATTATGCTATCATCCTTACCCGAGGCACGCATATTCGTTAATTTCTTTCCTTTACACGGATTAACATCAAGGTCGTTGTCCCTATTGTGCTCACCAACTATCATTCCTTCATATACAGGATCATTTGGCACAGAGAAAAGTATTCCCCTGGGCTCAAGATTATATAATGCATAAGAGAGCGCATCCCCCTGACGGTCTGAGACAAGGGAACCGGTGACCCTCGTTGGGAATTCACCTCTATACTCCTCGTAACCCTGTAAATATGAGTTCATTATACCTGTACCCCGGGTGTCTGTAAGAAATTCATTTCTGTAGCCTATAAGTGATCTCGACGGGATAGAAAACTCCAGCCTAACCCTGCCTGTACCGTGATTAACAAGGTTTATCATCCTGCCTTTGCGTTTGGATAATTTTTCGGATACAATGCCTACAAAATTCTCATCGCAATCAATAAACAAATGCTCTATTGGTTCATGGATCTTGCCGTCCACCATTCTATTAATTACCTTTGGACGACCAACACTAAGTTCAAATCCCTCACGGCGCATCGTTTCAATTAATATTACCATTTGAAATTCTCCCCTGCCCTTTACAATAAAGCTGTCCCCATCAGGTGAGTCCTCTACTTTTAATGCTACATTGCTGAGTGTTTCTTTATGAAGCCGTTCACGTATTTTGTTAGACTGAACGATCTTTCCTTCTTTACCGGACAGGGGGGATGTATTGATAGAAAAAAGCATAGAGATAGTGGGTTCATCCACAGCAATCCTCTTAAGAGCAACCGGATTTTCACGAGTTGTTATAGTATCACCTATATGAACTTCTTCTATTCCAGATAATATTACTATGTCGCCGGGCTCAACTTCGTCCACTTCACTGAAATTAACTCCATCATAAACCTGAAGCTTAGTCACTTTAAGTGGCACAACATTTCCCTCTTCGTTTATTCGTGCGAGATCCTCATTTTTTCTTGCTCTGCCATTTGCAACTTTACCGATTGCAAGCCTGCCGAGAAAATCCGAATAATCAAGATCGGCAACTAGCATCTGGAACGGTTGTTCCGGATCATAAGATGGTGCAGGAATCTCGGACATTATTGTTTCGAACAAAGCTGAAAGATCTTTACCCTGTTCTTCAAGGTTCTTCTGAGCAATACCCTGCTTACCAATGGCATAAAGCACAGGGAACTCAATCTGCTCCTCTGTCGCGTCAAGATCTATAAACAAATCATACACTTCATTCAATACTTCCTGCGCACGCGCATCTTTTCTGTCTATTTTATTCACAACTACAATTATTTTTAAACCGTTTTCAAGAGCCTTCCTTAAGACAAAACGTGTTTGAGGGAGCGGTCCCTCTGACGCATCAACAAGTAATATAACTCCATCGACCATCATTAGAGCCCGCTCGACTTCACCACCAAAATCAGCGTGCCCTGGTGTATCGAGAATATTGATCTTCACATCACCCCAATTAACGGAACAGTTTTTTGCGGCAATTGTAATTCCTCTCTCTCTCTCCAGGTCCATATTATCCATCACTCTGTCCTGGACTTCCTGGTTAGCCCTGAATGTACCGCTTTGTCTAAACATATGATCGACGAGTGTAGTTTTCCCGTGATCAACATGGGCTATAATTGCTATGTTCCTTAACTTATTATTGTATGATAATTCTTTCATTAAATATGTCTAAAATTTATAGAACTACAAAATTACCGAAATATCCCTCCAAAAGTAAGAGACAAAGCAATCAAATTTACTAACCTAATCCTAATTGAACAAATAAAAAGAGCGTTTAACAAAAACGCTCTTTTAACTATTATAGTTGATTATTACAAGATCAAACTGCCTTTTCAGTCTTTTTAACCTTAAGTTTTCTGTATCTGGACAGGAGCGAGAAATAAAAACCCAGTACCATAACAACCGTACCAGCCCAAACGAGATTAATAAAAGGTTTAATACTTGCTGTCAAGACAAGTGTTTCCGGAGCTTCTTCTTTAGGTTTGCTCTCGTCAACAACCGCAATATCAATTGTTGTCTCGCCGGAGACGCCCATCTTCAGCAGATAGAATGTCATATCGTCGTCGGGATTTATCTTTACAGGAATGTTTTGCATCCCTTCTGGAGAAAATTTTTGAAGCGCTTTGACCATTTGTTTGCTTCCATCCGGCATTGTCACTTCCAGATCTGCTCCCATAATATTTTCTTTTCCTTCTTCATCCAGGCTTTCGCGGTTGAATTTTGACATATCTACATCTACAAACTTTACATTCATTCCATGGATCATTTTTTCTTCACCCTTTTTCAAGGTACCCATATCCTCCATTGCAAAGTCCTGGTTCGTCTCCAAAGACATCGGCGAAAGATATAGATCTTTAACAAAGAGATTTGCAATGTCGGGATTTTTCATAACACCTTCCGAATATTCACTATAGTACATTATAGGTTGAAGCAGAAATCCTTTTCCGTCTTTTTCAACTATCACGTTAAAATGATACTTTTGCTCATCCCCCGGTATTGGTGTAGCTCCTTTATAGGTTAAATTATAACCCAAAACTTCTTTAGTACTGTTTAGCGGTAGCGAAATGTTTTCTTCCTCAGAATATCTTGCGGATCCAATTATACCCAGGAATAAAAGCATTAGACCTATGTGTGCGATGTAAGGTCCTGCTTTGATCCTATTGCGCATGAATATGCGGAAAGCCATCTCCGCATTGATAAATAGTGCAAAGAAAGCTGCGGCAGCCAATAAGGCAATCAGAAGATCTCTTACACCTACAATTACCAACGTCAAAGTTACAACACCAGTAACTATTAAAGGAATATATAAACTTTTTAAAAATTTCTTTTCCTCCGAATGCTTCCATTTAAGCAAAATACTAAATCCGTTTATGGCGGCTATTAGAATCGCCAGAGGAAGGTTAAATCTGTTATAGAACGCCGGATCAACTGTTCCTTTAAAGATCAATGGAGCGCTTGTGCCTACCGCCACTATCAAAGCAGCAGCGCTGATGGTGACAACACCTACAAAAAGCGCTGTCTCACGAGAGAATAATTCAGATTGTTTTTCTGTCTTTATGGACCTAAGGTTTTTTAATCTAAATAGTATAAGCCCAAATCCACCGCCAACGAACAATGAAAGGAATATTATAAGGAATAGGTATACCTCGTATCCCGGATCGACAAATGAATGCACTGAAGCATCACCTAAAATACCGCTCCTTGTTAAGAAGGTAGAATATAAAACTGCAGCGAATGCAAGTATACAAAGCAATAAGCTTGTCTTTTTATATTTGCCAAGCTTTTCCTCAGCAATCATAGAGTGAATACCAGCAACTATGATAAGCCATGGAACAAACGAAGAATTTTCAACAGGATCCCATGCCCAGTAGCCACCCCATCCGAGTACTCCATACGCCCAATATCCACCCAGCATTATTCCTAAACCCAACACCATGCCTGCAAAAAGTGTCCATGGCATTGCAAGTTTCATCCACTTATCGTATTTGTTTTTTATTAAAGCTGCGATTGCAAAGCTGAACGGAATCGCAAGTGAACTAAAACCCGTAAACAATATCGGCGGGTGAATTGTCATCCAGAAATTCTGGAGTAGAGGATTCAAGCCTCTTCCATCGGGAGGAACAAAGCCTATCTGCACATCATTCGGGAATGATTCCCAAACGAAGAGATAAGGGGATTTGATTATAAGAATAAATAAAAGAAATACCTGTATTAGAGCAAAAACCCCCATTACAAGGGGCTCATACTTGTTTGCCTGGTCGGCAGTGCTATCCTTATTTGTCATATACGATAATAAGAATACACCTAGTACTGCCATTAGGAATGCCCATAAATGAAAACTCCCCTCCTGCCCGGCGTAAAAGGTAGAAATAAGTAAATTAATCGGAAGGTCAGTAGAGCTATAATTCCAGACGTATGTGTATTGAAACTGGTGTGTTATTATCAGGTAAAGCAGATATGCGGCAGAAAATATGGTAAGAACCGCCATTGCATGGAACATTGTCCGTGCTATACCTAAAAATTTTGTTTTTCCCGAGGCCGAGACAAAAAAGAATAAGCATGAAATCGTTGCGGCAATGAATGCACCGTAGATCAGATAAGGACCCATATCAAAAAGTTAGTTTATTAAATTTCTGATTTTTGAACATCTTTTCCCTGCCCTTCGTATTTCGAAGGACACTTAGTTAAAACCTCCTTGGCATGAAAATATCCGTCCTTAACTTTTCCTTTGGCAACTACGCTTTCCGCCATTTCAAAATTATTAGGCTTACTTCCATCCAGCACAACTTTCATCTCAGTTCCATTCTCATCCTTCATGTAAAAAGTGAATTGGTTTGTCTCTGAATCGAACTTCGATTCTTTATCCTTTATCCAGTTACCTTTTACCTGGCAGGTTGAATGGTTTTCACTTGCCTTCTCAAAATTTGAGTATTCAATCTTGCTATCCATGAATGAGAAAAACCCTATAACAAGGAATACAATTATTATTATTGAGCCTATTAATATTTTCTTGTTCATATATTATTAAGTTAATTTATTTTTTGCTTCATTTTAGGTATTCGGTATTGGCATACCCATTGATTCATAAATATCTTCTATCTGTTTTTTATTTTCCTGCGCCTCTTTATTACTAGGATCCAACTCAAGAACCCTTCTATACCTTTTTAGTGCAGGTCTGTATTTTTTCTTTGAAGGCAGGTTTGCTTCAAACATGAGATAGTTTGCAGCAGTCAATTGCTTATTTATAGCTTCCTTCTTATCAGCATCCGATTTAGACTGCATATATTTCGCATCCGCATCATCCGCGTCTTTCATTAATTCTACTGCTTTTGAATCCCCTTCTTCGTCGGAACCCATTTCATTGTTTCCCGAATTTTGCCTTAGCCTGTTATGGATCGAATCATTTGGCATATCGGGTTCATTATTTTGAGTCTGAGGCTTCTGTTGCTCCAGCAACTCCTTTGGAACTTCCTTTTGACATGCCGTAAAGAACAATACCATTATGGGTAAGAACAAAATTTTAATCATTTTAGTCATAGTCTTAGACAAATTTTATTGTTTAATTATTAAAAATTCACCACTCCGTTTACGTGTAAAGTCTTATCGACCATCTGTCCCTGAGGATTTATCACCGATCCGTGGCAAACATAACATGAATTTATGTTCATAAACGAATAGTGCGGTGGTGTAAATACTCCATTAGGCGCCGGTGTGGGATTACCTGTAACCGGATCTCCGTGACACGTTCCACAAACTACACTGCCGGGATTTGTCCATATTCCAACGGCATCGATATTTCCTTCTTTAAAGGTTCCATGACAGTAAACACTGGAACAGGTCGCCGTAGTTCTATCCCACATTGGGTTTGGTCTTATCGGACCGCTTAATGTATCATGTGCAAGAGGACCAAAAGTTATCTCAGCTATGCCATTTGGATTGTCTCCAATGTGATTTGGATCCGAAAACCCGCTGAAAGAGTGACAATCACTGCAGTGCAAACTAGCCGAAAACTGTGGGTTATTTACGTGCGATACGTGTACCCCTACACCAATATAAGAAATTGCCGTATCTCCAAAAACACCTTTCGGAGGGTTGGAATGATCGCTGTTTCCGTGGCATAACCTGCAATTTTGAGGTCCTCCGCTGGAGGAATGGCATCCAAGACAACTCGAGCCCGAAGTTCCACCTGCGTAATCAGAACCGTGGCATGTCTTACATAAATTCAGGTTCCATTGCTTATTATCGATAATGTATGTACCATGAAAATTTGCTGATGAAGGATTTGCCCATCCATCCGGATGTACATCAATATCCGGAGCCATGGTTACACTATCATCCAGCTCACTGCATCCCTGATAAAAGATCACGGAACCAAGAGCAAAGATCAAAAAACCATATATTAGAATTATTTTTTTCATGGCTCTCTAAATAAAATTTTTAAAACTATTTTTTACCTTCCTCACCACCATGACAGTATCCGCAGAATCCTACGCCCGGTATACCATTAGGTCTGGCATTTGGATCGGTATGACATGTATAGCATACCGCACCCTGAGTATTGTGCCAGATGCCTTTTTCATCATTCATAAAACCAAAATCGTGTGTCTTTGGGTTAGTCCCTTTAATTCCGTCATTGTCAAAATGGCATTGGATACAAACCGGATCACTGCCCTGTACGTCGTGGCAAGATTGACAGGATTCTATGTCCTTCCTGGCTAGTTCGGAATGCAAACCGCCTCCCGTATTTACACCTATTGTTGTAAAATTCGGTATCTGGTGGCTGGTTGGAGTAAATCCTGTTATGAGCTCCCCTCCATCCTGGTGACACTGCACACAGAAATTTTGTACATCGTGACATGTTTTACATTCAAATGATTTCTGATTAGCATCTAGACCATGTGTAAACTTATAATTCAAAGTGTGCATTGTTGTCAGCTTTTGGAGATCAGCTCTATCGATACGTACCGCACCTTCTTTAGTATAATATGGCGCGTAAAAGTTATCTTTACTGTTATTACCATTAAAGCCAACGGGTGAGTGACATACCTGGCAGAAATTATCACTGTGACACATCATACAATTATTCTTACTGTTTGATGCATCTGTAACCGTATGTTCATTCAAAAAATTCACCTTTAGATGGTTTTGAGGCTTCAAGTTTGTAAGATTACTATGGCATGATTCACAATTATTCGAAGCCTTCTGCATATTATGACAGCTGTAGCATGTTTCCATATTGGGGAATCCTGCCGCGCTCTCTTTAGAAAACTTTACCTTATCCAGATCCTTGTGGCAATCCATACATTGCATCTTCTCATCGACAATGTGATGCTTATGTGAAAATATTAATTCGGTTTTTGGAGTTTTGAATTTTTTGTAAACTCCGTCATAGTGACACAAATTGCAATTCTTTTCATCCTTAACATCGTGACACGCGGCACAGTCATCCATAGTCGGATTAAGATTGTCCTTTGCAGATTCTGAATTGGTTGCCTTTGTATGGCAATCCTGGCATGCAATACCCGCATCCGTTACGTGAAACTTGTGGTCAAACTTGATTATCTTGCTGTTATCTGGCCTGTCATTCATGGAAACAGGCTCGACATTTGACTCAATGATCCCTGCGGGTTTTTTAACCAGGTAGGCTGTAGTACTTAGAAAAAGCACTATTCCTAAGATCAAGAACAAATATATTTTTGCAGTTTTCATTGTTCTTTCTTTTAAAGCTTAGTAAAAGCCCAATAACTAAAACCGACTAACAACCTTGTGTCGGTACTGTATATCTCATTACTCAAAAGCTGTCCCTGCAGATCAAATGACAGCTGAGGCATTGGACGATATGTCATTCCAAGCATACAGCTAAAAGCATTCAGCTTATCCGTATCATAAATATTTCCGAGTCTGTAGCGTGAGTAATTGGCAGAGGCAGATACGGAAAACCTATCATCGATTACTTTTCTCTGATAATACCCTGTGAATCCATCTGACTCACCCGCATATCCGAAATACCTTATAAATGACAATCCGAAATTCGGATGATTAAATCCTGCCTGTAGTTTAGTGGAATTATCATCCTCGTATAACACAACTCCAACTTTTGCGAATGCATTAATATTATTTTTAAAGGTGTAGTCCAGACCGCCCGATATTTCCTGGTACTTATTATGTTCGAAAACCCAGAATATACTGTTGTATGAAAAATATGGATTCCTGAATAAATACTCAGCTGATGCTCTAAAATTTTCTGGCAGTGTGATCCTAGCATTTACTTCAGCTCTGTAAACCTGATTCTGGACAGCATCATAATAAAATCTTCCGAAGAAATTATGCTGTCCCAGATAGCTATAATTTAGATCCAGACCTACCATTTGCTGTGACGGTCCGTCAAGATCAATAGTTTTTTCGTAAAGATTGTATGCGCTATCGAGGCGGAGAGCAGTATAAGATTCGGGTGTAGTTCTTTTGTTGGAATAACTTAAAGAAGCTGTTAGGTCTCTAACCCCGTAATACGTAAACTGTCCTCCAAAATGATAATTTTTATCCACTGACGGATAATCGGAAAATTCATATGAAAATGGTGTTAATGCTCCTCCGTAGAGTGTAAACTGATATTCTTTATTTTTCCCGGCTTTCAGCTTAAGATTCAAACCATCGATTGAACCTTTTCCTGTACCGGCAAAGATATATTGCCTGCCGATCTTTACGTCCAAAACATCAAAGAGGTTGGATCCTTTTATATATGCGTTGTAAAATCTATATCCAAATCCTCTTCCTGATTTATTAATTAAATCTTCCTCAGTCTGAGCTAGTGTATTAAAACTCCATTTATCCTGCTTAAACTCAAGCAAGTAGTTTTGATAACCCCTGATATGAGAGGTTTTGGCATCAGAACTGGTTGATAGTGTGTCAATCCTTTGCCAGCTATAAAAATAGTTGTTGAACCTAAAATTTAAAGATTGACCTACAGCGATATTTCCTATCACCAAAAATGCCGCCAATATTATTAATTTAGGTTTCATTTTTTTTACTCTTGTGGTTTAGGATGCTTGATCTTTGCCCACATTTCATCATAATCAAAGCTTTTAAAGGTCGGGCTTTGTGAATTATGACATCCTGTACAGAATGCTTCCCTTTCGGTATGAATAATGAGACCATTCTGCTTTGCAAGCTCTACATCCTTCATAATGTTTAATTTTTTGTACTCTGAACCCGGACCGTGACATGTCTCGCACTGAACGCCCTGTGTTTTGTCATAAGTATCCGTTAGCGGGGCGGTAGAAAGATCTATACCCAGTGTATGACATTTCACACATTCCGGAGTCTCCGCAGCAGGTGTGCTGTACCCTCTATCCTGAGCAATTTTGTCAGCTTCCGGAGTCTGTAGATTTTTAAATGCGTTTGAGTGCTTGGAATTTTGCCAGATCTCGTACTGATTTCCTTTAGAATCGCCTTTGTGGCATGTTCCGGCACATTTATCTACACCCACATACATTGGCTCATCATTCTCGGCTGAGTTGCCTTCAAAACTTGTGGCAAAAAGCAAGACTCCAAAAATTAAGACCAATACCGGTATAAAAATTTTTTTCTTCATGATGCTTATATTTTAAGTTATTCCATTTTACTTAAAAGTTTTTTCTTTTCCATCAATACTGAGCTGATCAACTCATAATTGTGAATATATATACTCGGGTAACCTTTTAATTGATTTACAATTTTCTTTGCCTCGTTTAGCTGATCTCTTTCTTCGGGTGAAAGATCGGTTTTGTCAAGCTTATTGAGAAGATCAACAATATCACTTTCGAGTTTTTTAACGTCCCCTTTCCACTCTACCATAAGCTCATCATAACCTGCGTCATGGCATTTTAGACAAACTTTATCATCAGGCTTAATTATTTTATCCTTTTGAATATGGCAATCGATACATTTAGCTCCACCCTCCTTCATAATATCAGGTTTATCCTTACCCATCCACTTTCCATCATACATGGCAACCTGGAAATTATGACATGATGCGCACTGGTTATCCTCGGTCTTATTAGCATGGTGACAATTGTTACATGACTGTTTACTTACTATCAATTCACCATGTTTATTCGCGTTCGAGTGGCATCTGTCACAGGCTATACGTTCTTTTACAATATGCTGATTATGTGAAAACTTCATTCCGAACTTATTCACACTTATCTCTTGGACACCTGAGTGGCATTTGTAACATTCATTGGGAACAAACTCGGAACTCGAAATAAACGATGGAAGCCCGGAAGAATACCCGACAGTTGTTACAGCTTTCTTCATGAGGTCATATGCACCACCCAGGAGTTTATCCGAAAACTCTATATTGTGAACACTCTTTCCGACTTCGACTATCTTAATATTATGATTTGCTTCTTCGAGCAACTTTTCGGCTTCCGCCTTTTTATCACTTTTACTTGATTTCACAATCTGAGATGCTCTACTATAAATTGAATTAATTTCACCAAGTCTTTTCTGAGCTATCACCTTCCATTGATCAACAAGTTTAGAATAGCCTTTTCCGTGACATGTTTCACAGGCTTCGCCTTTAGACTTAGAGGTTTCAATGCCCTTACTGTCAACCTGGTGGAATATATGACACCCCTTACAATTAATACCATTTAGATACATTGTACTTGGGAAATCCTTTACATTAAATCCATTCCGCCCGGTAAAAAGATTAACCTGTGAAGTATGTGAATTCGCGTGACAGGTCTGACAATCGAGTGAACTTTCCGGGGTTAGTTTTTGTATCTTATGCTCAATAGAATTATGACATGAATAACATTTTATACTTCTTTCATGTATATGCTTTTCGTGAACGAGTTTTGTATCAGGAAGTTTTTCAAGTTTTTCATTTTCAAAATGACACTGTAGACATCTTTCTTTACCAACATCTCCATCCCCGGAAGTAACGTTTGTATGACAACCTGCACACTCAACTTTATTATTCACGACCATTGTGTGATTGTAACGCATGTCTGCAAGTTGCTCCGGTGTCTTCTGGTCGAGATGGTGACACAGCTTACAATCAGAAAGCTTTGCAAAATCATGGTCAGGATTACTTGATTTTTTGAAGTGACAGCTGGCGCATGTAGCCGTAATAACCTCCATATGCACATTCTGCTCTACTTGCGAGTGACAACTCGTGCACTTGAGAGATTTACCGTCAGCCATTTTTTCTAGGTGTTTCCTGTGTGAAAACTCAACGCCGTGAAACTCATAAAGTGAATCGCGCATTGCATCCATGTTGTGACAGCCTGATCTTGCACAGGTATTATCTGATATCTCCGCCCATGGTTTCCTTTTTTTATAAGCTAGCGAAACGTAGTTTACGATCTGTACCAGCCCGTTAAGCTTACCTTTTATTGTACCTGCCATGCCGGGTTCAAAATGGCATTCAACACACTCCACTTTATTGTGCGCGCTAACTTTCCAGCTTTGGTGGAAGGTTTCCATATAGTGACAGGTGGGACAAAATGACGGACGGGATGTATATTCTGCTGATATCCCGACTAGTATTACAAAACTGAGAATATAAATACCGGTAAAGAGAAGAAACCTTTTGAATCCCCTTACTTTCTTAAAAAACCTTTTTTCCTTTATTTTTTTCTCTTCGCCCATTATTTAAATAAATTAAGAATGTGCTAGTGAAACTCTGACCTCTTCCAGTAATTCTCTAAGTTCGCTCAGTTTAAAAGGCTCAGACATATATTTTACATTCTTAAACTCGTCGCATTCATATTCTCCTTCAAAAGATGGGAGACATATAACATGGACCGGACCATACTTTTCAAGAACTTGTGTTTTAAAACACTCACTTAATCCCTTATCAATGATAATACAATCTAACTTTTCTCCTGCGCTTCCAAAAGGATCTTTAATCATTTTCTCCCCATGTGTGCATGTTATAATGAAGCTTTCATCAAGGGTTTTCACGATCAATGAACAAATTTCCTTCTCGTCACTTAAAATATGGACCCTGACATGCTCCATTTTCGCCATTAAGTTCTCTTTTACTCTAGCAATTAACAAGCCATAAAATATATGTAAATTAAGCTGTTTTTGCATAAAAATAGAACGTAGTGTAGAATATTTCCCCATAAGGCTCATTCTATATGAGTAATAAATGGTTTATTGCTTAATATTGTAAAGCCGAATCTTATTGTAAAGTGTTTTTCTGTCTATTCCTAATATATTCGCTGCCTGGAGTTTATTCCAGCCATTTTCTTCAAGCACTTTTTGTATATAGTTTTTTTCCAGATCTTTCAATTCCATATTAAGATCAATATTAAATTCATCCTCATTCTCAGTACCTGTTTTAAGAAACTTAAAATTCTTTTCATCCAGAACTTCGGAATTACTTATAATTGCCGCACGCTCAAGGGTATTTTTTAATTCCCTTACATTACCTTTCCACGGATAACCTACCAGGACCTCTACGGCGGAAGGTGTTATCGAAAAGTTTCTACCAGTTTCATTGCTAAATTCGCCGAGAAAGTGGGTAGCAAGCAATGGGATATCCTGTTTTCTTTCCTTAAGTTCCGGTAGTTTAATCGTAACTGTTGAAATACGGTAATATAGATCTTCCCTGAACTTCTTTTCCTCTATTAGTTTTTTTATATTCTGATTGGTAGCCGAGATAAGCCTTACATCCGTTCGCCTGATCCTGTCGCTTCCAAGAGGCTTGATTTCCCAGGTTTCTATGACTCTCAATAACTTTGACTGTAGATTAAAAGGCATTTCTGCAATTTCGTCCAATAAAAGTGTCCCGCCGTGAGCTAGCTCAAATACACCCTTTTGCCTTTCGGTTGCTCCTGTAAAGGCACCCCTGGCATGACCAAAGAGTTCGCTCTCCATGAGTGCATCCGGAATCGCCGAACAGTTAATTGCTATGAATGGACCTGACCTGCGAGAGCTCCTTCTATGTATAGCGCGCGCAACAAGTTCCTTTCCTGTGCCGCTTTGCCCCTCTATCAGAACGTTGGTATCTGCCTTACTAACGCTATCGATCATCTCATAAACTTTTTGCATCTTTTTACTCACCCCTATAATTGTATTGTCGAACCTGTCTGTTTCCGTGTAATCATGTTTTAGCCTATATCTAAGCTTTACCTTTTCAACAGCTCTATCAACCTTCTTTGTAAACTCATCAATATTAAACGGTTTACTTATATAATCATAAGCACCAATTTTCATCGATTCAACTGCCGAATCAACTGACCCATAACCGGTGATCATAATAAATAATGTTTCCGGATCCTTTACTTTGAGTAATTCCAATCCATCAACATCCGGTATCTGAAGATCTGAAATGATTATATCGAAATCCCCATCGATGATCTTTTCTTTTGCGCTAAAACCATTATTTTCGACAACAGGTGTAAAGCCCTTTTTTTCCAGAATCTTCCCCAGCAAAACTGTGAAATTAACCTCATCATCTACAACCAATATTTTTATATCACTATTATCCATGATTTACTATAACCGGTTCTTTTTACTTAAAATTAACTAAAATTGATATTTTGGCAAAGGACTGTAGTCACAGTGAAATATGATTTTACTCACAAAAATTACCAAATTTTCAACACTTTTAAGCTCCCACTGTGTTAATTATCCACAGTTCATAATAAAACATCTTAATTCTGACTAATAAATGCCCCTCTTTTTGGCATATAATTTGTCCTTTATATAGTGTTTATGATTGAAAGGTGGATATTAAAAATGACTAAATCGAATCATAAAATAAAAAGTTTAAAAAAGAAAAATTCTACAATATCATCTATAACAGAGGATAGCACCATGAAACATTTTAACATCTTCATTATTCTAATTATACTCTGTGCTAACGCAGTATTCGGGGCGCCAAGGGTCAAATTAGTTTCTGAGTACATTACCCCCAATGATTATGCTTCCAATTCTGCGTTTACTTCAGATTCAACAGTTGCAAGCGGGCTCTACACCGTAGCAAAAGGTACATATGTTTACCTTCGTGCATGGAATTTTGGTGATGGAACTGCGATAACATCTGCAAACTGGTCCTTCGTTCAAAAACCTACAGGATCAAATGCAACATTAAACGGGATTACAGGGCTGGATACATGGCAGAAATTCAAAGCCGACTCTTCAGGAACGTATGAAATAATGGTTTCGGTTACAACCTCCAGCGGTACTCATGACACAACCGCAAAGATATACGCTTCAACATATGTAGGCGTTGGCGGTTTTGACGGAGTAGCTGCACAATTTCCAAACTGTATGTCATGCCATGGAAACACTCCAAAGTTCCAGGATATTTTTAATAGATGGAAAACCACAAAACATGCAAATTCCTTTAAGGACAACATAACAAGCGGTTCTTCATCTTACGGAACTGAATCATTTAGACTACATACACTTGGTTATGATCATTTCATGTTTGCCAATAATGACGGCTTTGACGACAGGGCATCTCAATTAGGCTGGGACTGGAATAACTATCCACATCCAGGCGCTGGTAATTGGGATACAATTAAAACACACTTCTCATCACTCGTTGCTTTCGCTAACGTAGGTTGTGAAAGTTGTCACGGTCCGGGAAGTCAGCACGTTTTCAATGGCGGTGATACCAACAGGATCCAGAGGGATCTAAACGGTGGTGTATGCGGTAAATGTCACGATTCATCTCCACAGACACCAGAATTTGACCAATGGAAAAATGCACTTCACTCCAATACAGTGTGGACAAGTTCATTCGCACAAACTAATAACGGTTCAAATAATCTTGATAACTGTATAAGATGTCACGACGGAAAAGGCTATGTAAATTATACAAAGGGGATCGGAACCAACACAAACGGCTTTACTCAAGCTGATCAGGACATGATAGCATGTGCCACATGCCATGATCCTCACGGGAATAATAATCCCTACGGGTTAAGGAACCGCCCTTCTGGTGATGATACTCTCGCAAACGGATTCCATTACACCAATGTAGGTAATGGCGCAGTTTGTATGGACTGTCACAAAGCAAGGAAAGACAACAGGACTTATGTCTTGACACAGGTAACAAACAGCAGGTGGGGCCCGCACCACTCAACACAATCTGACCTATTCCAGGCACAAAATTTTGCTGAGTTTGGTTCGACGTTGCAGACCACCCGTCACAAAGACTTTCTGCCGAATGCTTGTGTTACCTGCCACATGGCACCTACTGATACAAGCGCTGCGAACAAAAATAAGGTCGGAGGTCACGCATTACTCCTGCATAATGAGGATACCGATTACGATCACCTAAAGGCATGCGAAAACTGTCACTTTGGCAAAACAAGATTCGACCAATTCATTGCACCGGTTGACTATGACGGCGATAGCCAGATAGAACCCTGGATGGATGAAGTTGATGGCTGTCTCACTAACCTGAGAACTACTTTACCTCCTGAAGGTGTAGACTCGGTCGCATGGCAGTTGATCCAAGCGGATTCAAGCAATGTAACATTAAGGAAAGCATACTTTAACTACTTGATGATCACAGAAGATGGTAGTCATGGCATGCACAATCCAAAATTTGCCGTCGATATACTTATCCAATCAAAGAATGCTTTACTTGGAGTAGGTGTAACTACTAATACAAATGAAGTACCTGCAACATACGATCTGTCACAGAATTATCCTAATCCGTTCAATCCATCAACGAGATTTACATTCTCATTACCAAAAGGATCGAATGTAAGCATTGTGGTCTTTGACGTTACAGGAAGACAGATTGCAACCTTAGTAAATTCTAAATTTGAAGCAGGTAAATATTCAGTTGATTGGAATGGAACAGATAACGGTGGAGCTCTTGTGAGCAGTGGAGTATACTTCTACAGAATAGTTGCAGGAGACTTTGTACAGACAAGAAAAATGGCACTTATTAAATAATAAGTTTCCTTCTAAAAATCTCTTTTAAAACCCCTGAGTCCTTCAGGGGTTTTTTTATTCCTAGTTTAAAGGTAATTGTATTGTAAAGGAGGTTTCTTTGCCGGGCTCCGAGTTTACACTAATAGAACCACCGTGTTCACCAACAATACGTTTTGCAATTGGCAATCCCAGGCCCGTCCCCTTTCCGTATCCTTTTGAGGAATAGAAGGGTTTAAAAATTTTCTCAAGATTTTCCTTGGAGATACCAGGTCCATTATCTTTCACGATCACTTTTAGATTTTCTCCGTTCCGTTTTGTAGTAATATCTACCGTACCATGGTCATTAAAACTTTGAATGGAATTAATTACAAGATTGGTAATAACCTCTTCCATTTGGATCCTGTCAGCTATTATCTCCGGTAGATCTTCTGCAAGATCCTTATTTATCACGATTTCCTTGTCGCCAACGGAAAATTTCGACTTCTGCACAACGTCTTCTATTACCTTATTGAGGTTAACATTGTTTTTCTCAACTTGCAATGGGCGGGAAAAATTCAATAAACTTCGAAGCGATTTTGTTATTCGCCCGGCTTCCTCGGCAATTGTCTTTAGTTCATCGTATTCCGCATCGGTTTCATCCTTTTCAAGGAGCAAATAATCCGCATTGCCTGATATTATATTTAGTGGATTAGCAAGGCTGTGGGCTATGCTTGATACAACTTCCCCGATAAGCGCAAGATTTTCTTTTTCACTAAGCTCTCTCTGAAGCTTTTTTAGCCTGGTAATATCTCTTAAAATACCCACCGAGCCCATTGGCTTCCTATCATTAAATATAGAAAACCTTGTAATGCTAACGTTTATCAGTTCGCCGGATTTAGTAATCCTTTCCGATTCGTGATTTGCGAGAAAACCTTTTTCCTTTACCTCATTTATTAGAAATTCCCTTTCACCTTGTTCAAGCAGGTAATCGGGTATAAGGAAGTAAAAATCTTTTCCAATTACTTCATCTTTTGTATAGCCAAATAACTTTTCCGCTCCCTTATTCCAGAGGAATATCTTAAAATCGTTATCAATTCCTATTATTGCATCGATCGAATTTAATATTATATCGGAGAAGAATTTTTCATGCGCTGATTTGCCTTCCTTTAACATGTCTATCATAGAGTAAAGACAAGTATCTATAGTAGTAAGGATATAACCTATAGTGGCATTATCAAGCTTTGTTTTTTCAGCTATTTTACTTCTTAATATTTCTTTTTGGCGGTTTAGTTCCGCGATTACCATTTGTTCCATTTATAAAAATAACTTAAAGAAAGCGAAATTTCTACGGATTGAATTATATCTTTTATCTTAATGTAAGTAAACCAAAGTCTTCTAAGGATAGTTTCCTTATTAATTTCTCTGCTTTATTCTCTCCATCCAAAACCGGGATTCCTCCTTTTATTTGCTTTATCGATATGATCTGAAAATCCTTGCATTCTCCTTTCCTATTAACAGAAATCTTCAATATTGGAGCAATTCCCAATACACCACTCAACCCAAACTTCTTGTATGTACAAAAATTTCCCAGGGAGTATGCTATTAACCTGCCCTTGTACAACTCCATTCCTCTTGGTACGTGCGGACCATGTCCTAATACAATGTCGGCACCCGCATCTACAACTATATGAGCAAAATCATATACATTCCCGCGATCTTCACCCAAAAATATCTCACGTCTACGGGTAACATGAGTTGCCCCTGCTCCCTCAGCCCCTCCATGAAATGAGACAATAATAATATCGCATTTCTGTTTAAGCTCTGATAATATCTTTTTTGCATTTTCCAGATCATTAAGTGAAACTGTCCCATTGTTTGGAGCAAATGCCGCCAAACCAAACTTAACTCCCTTACTTTCAAAAATAGTGTACGGATACGACAGCGAACCGGCATATTTGAGTTTGTACCGGTCGAGAGTGTTTACCGTTGATTCTCTCCCTTTTGTCCCCATGTCTCCGCTATGATTATTCGCAATGCTGAGTACATCAAATCCTGCATCCTTTAAATAACCCGCGTAATGTTCTGGCATCCTGAATGAAACACAATTCTTACTCTCCCCGCAATCTTTTGGTGTTCCCCCGGCATTTAGCAATGTCCCTTCAAGATTACCAAAGGTTACATCTGCAGAGGAGAGAACTTCCTTCACTCCGTCCAACATATATTTTCCGTCATTGGGTGGTAGAGATAATCTGTCAGGATAGTTCGTTCCCATCATTATGTCACCGACGCCTATAACCGTGTAAAATGTATCAACATTTACAGTTTTCTTTGTTTCGATAATTGGGGTGGTGTTTTCACTTACTCCCTTATTATTGTCAAATAAAATCGATCCTGCCCAAATAACGGCAATAACTACCAACATTACTATAATAAATTTTTTGTAAGACAAGCCCGTTACTTAAAATTATTTAAAGTATTCAGATCGATAAAATTCGCTTCACCTTTAGAGTTAATCAAAATCCCTAATTCATGTCTCAGCTTTACTATCGATAGAGACAGATTTTGCATAGCCTTTACATTTGATAACCTTGAGGCAAGCATGTTCCTCTCGACATAATCAACATTAATGGAATTAGAAAGTCCTTTAGCCATTTTTTCCTTTTCTTCTTCGAGAGACTTAGCGTTATATAAAACAATCCGTTCAGTTTCTAAGAAATTAAGGTAATTAGTCTGGAACTGCTTGATCTGTGTAGATACTGAAGTCCGGATCTGTCTTCGTAGTTCGACACTTGCAATTTTATTTTGAATATACTGTGCTGAAGCGGTCATTAGATTTCCCTTTGCAGTATTATTGCCAAAAGGTAATTTATAAGATAGAGTCGCTCCTAAATTCAAGCCAGCAACATTTTTGTAGAAAGGTCTAAAAAAATCACCAAACTTTTCTCCCTCCGTTGCTCCTGAATAACCTGCATTTAAAGTTAGATCCAATTCCGATAGGGTTCCGTTTTCAGCTTGTTTCACGAGATAATCTGAAGCGGTGATCATATCAAGACTCGCAAGATAATCCTGTCTGTGCTCGAGGGCAATGTCTATTATCTTGTTTACTGGCAACGACATAATAAATGCGCTGTCCGGGACCAATAACTCTTCAAATAAAAATTGCGTCTCAGGCACCGGTATCTCCTCGATCTTTTCAAAGTCTATCCCCATTGCAATTCCGAGAGTCTGCCGTGTTGTGTAAATATCATGGTCGGCATTTGTCAGGTCTATCTTTTTTTGCGAGATAGTAGCCTGTAATGTAGTCAGGTCAGTATACTTTGTACTATCCTCGGCATTAAGTAGTCTGCTGTTCTCGTAAAATTCTTCTGCCTCATCCACAGACCTCTGTATTATATCGCGGCTCTTTATTGCGCCCAGGTAATTCCAGTAAGATTGTATTGAATTCAATACCTGTTGTGATATCGTAAATAAAAAGTTCTTCCTCTCGGCTTCTAGATTAAGTTTAGCTGAGAGTTCTTCACCCGATGTTCCATTTCCTAATCCTTTAAGCAGAGGTAATTCAAATTGAAGCGAGACGGAAGCTACGTTTTGCGGGATACTATAATCAAGAGTATCTATAGATTTTGTCATTTCCAGCAGTAAGCTCAGATTTCCTCCCCACGAAAATGGTTTGGTGAGTCCTACACTATAGGTTGAGGTTCCCTGTATGGGATTCTCGAGTTCATAATCGGAATATGTTGGTGAATAGAAACTGGAATAACCCAGGTTTATCCCGAGTACGGGGTCGAATGATCCGTAAGTCGTCAAATAATTACCCCTGGCGGTTACTACGTCCAGCTCTTTTATCTTTATGGTTGGATTTTGAGAAAGTGTAGTCTCTATCACATGGCGCAGACTTATCGCCCCATGCAAAGTATCCTGACTGTAACCATTGCTGGACATAATAAATAGAACTACAATTAAAAGGTACTTGATCTTCATGTGGGAGGTTTGATTTACAAAATAAAACAAAAATAAACCAAAGTTTAAATTGAATTAGGATTCAATGAATGAACTCCAGTAAAGGAAGCTTATTTAACTAAAAGAAAAAGGCACTCCGGAAGGAGTGCCTCTTGATTTTATTGCAAATATTTATGTTAAATGCTTTATAAAAACTTTTACTATTTCGTCACCTTCAAAATAAAATAAGAAGTTTAAACTATATTGCCCATATAAAGCAGCCTTTTTATAGTCATAAAATCCCATATAAGGAAATATGGATACTAATAATTTATTTTTATTCGGAATAGTAAAAAAAACCAATAAATCTGTGCCATCGTTGGGTCTATTAAATTCAAATAACGATGAGTCACATTTTACGATATTTAATTTTCTACCCTGACTATGCCATATGCTATCCTTCAGCCTTGCTTTTTCTTCAGAATTTAATTCCCCATATTCATATTCCACTATTTCTTCACTGAAAAAAATCGGTTTAGAATCTAATATTTCGTTAGATATTGAAACATTAAATATATATGAGGAATCCCAATAATACATTTTAAACGTTTCATTAAGGTTAGGGTAGTTTTTAATAAATTCAAATGCTTTGGAAAACTTTAAGATATCTTCACTTGATAATGAATCCTCGTTTAGTGGATAAAAATTTAAAGGTTCACTTTTCAAGGCACAACTTCCCCCAACAAATAAAACAACAACTATAAGTAATCTTATCTTCATGCGGAAGGTTTGACTTGCAAAATAAAACAAAAATAAACCAAAATTTAAATTGAATTAGGATTCAAGGAATGGACTTAACTTAAAGGACTTCCAGTCGAAGGAAGGGGTATTCATTAAAAGAAAAAGGCACTCCGGAAAGGAGTGCCTTTAAGATGTTCATTTCAATAATTAGTTGGCTGTTCCTTTTATATAGCACACATTTTTCACTTCTTCATCCTCGAATTCGAACAATATCCTAACATAATTACCCATGAATGACAAATCTTTATATTCTTTGGGATATTCGTGTCCAATAATTCTATCACCTTGTACAATATAAATAGGAGATCTTGGTATCCACCAAATTTCACCAATAAATTTGTTGCCAAAAACTTTTGTAAAGAAGAGCATAGCATTACAGGAATCTCTATCCTTATTTAATTCCTTAACTAGGTCAGTCTTTTCAGTCCACTTGGGAAATGCTAAACCTAAATTTTCGCAATCAGAATTCAAAATCGTTGCAGAATCATCAACATACTTTAAGATTTCATCTGATACACAAAGAAATAATTTGTAATCTTTATCATCAGGGTGAAAATAAAAACTGTCAACTAAACCTGTGGACTCCAAATATACAAGAGCCGTTTTGTATTTCTCTATATCAATATGATCATTACCAACTGAACTCACATGAAAAAAATTACATATTATAAAGATTCCGAGTAAAAGCATCTGTATCACCTATTCAAAATTCTTTTAAGGATTTACTTAATGTATTCACTTGTAAAAATAAAACAAAAATAAACCTAAGTTTAAATTGAATTAGGATTCGTGACATCCTACCCGCTAAAACCGGACTTATAGTTCTAAAAAGGCTGAATCCTCTAAGTCATCAAACCCGTCATTTAGCCTTGCCTGAACCTCCTTATTAAAATCCTCATCGAAACTTTTCAAAAACTGCTTCAAATTATATATATCACCTTTTTTATTCAAAATATATGGGCGATCTGATTGCGCAAATGTAAAAAAAGGTCTTTTTAGTGAAATAGTCTGCTTATTCACGGTTATAACAGATTCTATTGAAACTATGTATTCTCCTTCAGCAATAAAGCTATGACAATATCTAACATTACGTAGGGCACCAAAATAATTTTCTTCGCTTTTTTTCCAATTAGATAACAAATGTAATAACTCTTGATCCATTTTATTCTCCTGTATTTATTGATTAAAAAAGCCACCTAGATAATCTAAGTGGCTTATTTTATTGGCGGAACCGACGGGACTCGAACCCGCGACCTCCTGAGTGACAGTCAGGCGTTCTAACCAAACTGAACTACGGCTCCATGTAACTATCTATAATATTAAGAACTTTTAATACCCTATTTAATAGGAAACAACAATTTACACCTATTTTTTAATATTTGCAATTCAATTATAACACCAACCTCACACTATAATCTATTTGATCAGCATCATCTTTTTTGTCGCCGTAAAATCACCGGCAATAATTCTGTAATAATATACCCCGGATGCAAACCTAGAAGCATCAAAATTAACCGCATAACTTCCCGGCTCCTTTATTTCATTAACTAGTGTAGCCATCTCATTCCCTAAGACATCGAATACCTTTATCTTCACTTGAGACCTGTTCGGAATATCATAGCTTATTTTAGTAACCGGGTTGAACGGGTTAGGATAATTTTGAGAAAGGTCGAATTTTACCGGTACTGAATTATTCTCTATTCCCAGGATCGTTGAACCCTGCTTCAACACAATATTGCTGTTCGGATCGAATTGCAATGATACAGGCTGTCTGTCAAAATTTAATGCGAAAGTCTGGTTATTTATATCATTCATGACTCTGATCGTAGTATCGCCGCCGCCGCTGAAATTTATCTTTAACTCTAACGGCATTTGGAAGAATGCAGGATTTGACTGCGTCTGCTTAGCTGTAAATTTAACCTGCCAGTTGCTACCACCTATATTCTGGAAATTATATGTGTTCGCATATACCGGATGATTTGGTTCGTATATCCACTCATTAAAGAACCAATCCAGATTTTGCCCTGTTACTGTATTTACTTTGGTAATAAAATCGGCGGTTACAGTATTCTTAAATTTAAAGTTTACCGTATCGGTAGCATATGATTTTATCGCATTAAAGAACATTGTGTCACCCAGCACATATCTTAGCATATGCAGTACGCAGGACCCTTTGTTATATGTTATTGCCCCGTTGAATAAGACACTTGTCGGCGGAGTATTTATCGCCCAATCAGGATTATATATCGGCCAGCCGGGATTACTTAAAATATAAGAAGATGCATCCCCATCTATTGAACTCTTATAAGAAGAATACCCGCCGGTATACTCTTTCCATATGGCTTCACAATAAGTAGCGAATCCCTCATTCATCCATATGTCAGCCCATGTTCCTGGCGAGATCATATCGCCAAACCATTGGTGCCCGAACTCGTGTGCAACTACGTTTTCCGACCAGTAGTTTGGAGCCAGTATTGTCAGAGTTTGGTTTTCCATTCCGCCCCATGTAAACTGGTTGTTGGCAGTCGCAAAACCATTCTTCTCAAATGGGTGCAACCCAAATTTCTGAGAAAAGTAAGTCATCATTGGTACGATCTTAGCCTCTATATTATGGAGATTGGAAGAGTTTTCACCCGTATTCCAATAAAATCTGATCGGTATAGTATCGTTTGTATTATCTGGGTTAACCCATTTTACGATGTCCAGATTATAGCCTACTTTACCTATCATTGTAACCAGGTAGGGGGCTATAGGATCTCTGCTCACCCAGTGAAATATAGTTGTATCACCGGAACGCGTAGAATCTGCAAGCCTTCCGTTAGAACCAAGTAATACCGTCGAAGGCACTTTTGCTGTCAGATCAGTTGTTGCTTTATCGGAAGGTTTATCCCAACAAGGATACCATTTTCTTGCTCCTTCCGGTTCACAGTCTGTAAAGACCATCCCACTTGAGGCGTAGAACGCTCCATCGGAAACGTTGTTGTGTCTATAATATATCTTAACTGTTGTTACTTCCCCGGGATTATATACTCTATCCAGAGTGATCGTAAGCAGGTCGGTAGTATGGCTAAATGCTAGACTCGTACTTCCGAGCTTAACCGAATCTATTATCATCGAAGCACTAACAGCATTTAGCTTGATCGTATTTAATGATGAATCGATCCTGAATGTGACCTCATTACTACCCTGATACGATTTTGGATATGGCGAAATGAAGCACTGATACAGATTAAGATTTAGTTTGTAATCTAGAACGTCGAATGTATGTATTGGGGTGTTAGGTGAATCGCCCTGTATTACCGGGGCAAAGTTACTATGTGATTTTTTTTCTGAGCACACTTGCCAGCCCGGAAGGTCCTGGCTTTGCGCAAATAAGTTATTGCTTAGCACGAACAGCAATGCTAGAGGCAGTATAAAATTTTTCATGGCGGCACTTCCTTATTTTTAGTGTTATCCACTCCCATAACCATAAAATCCTATAATTAATTCTCTAAATCAGTACAGAAATTCAGTAACCGCCTGCTATCTTTCAAAGAACTCTTTCGTTGGCTATACTTTTGATTGATATAATGCTATTCTGTTCCCCTCTGTATCTTCAAATTCTGCAACAAATCCAATTCCATTGTCAGTTTTAGGATATAGAATTTGTCCGCCGTTTGAGGTTGCCGATTTCAAAGATTCATCGATGTTTTCTGTCTTGAAATAGATCACTACTCCGTCCTTTGTTGGCTTGTAAATTTCACCTTTTGCCAATGCACCTGAAATGCCTGAATTTTCATGAGCAAATGGGAACAATGCCATTTCATTATTATCAATGGTTTCCTTGACAAAGTCAAAGCTGAATACTGTTTTATAAAATTTCATTGCTCTTTCAATATCGTGAACCGGGATTTCGAAATAAATGACAGGATTCGATTTCTTTGCCATACATTTTAGTTTATAATAACCGCCTTATCCTTCAAAGAATTCTTTCGTTGGCTCCCAGAGTTCTATCTGGTTTCCTTCAGGATCTTTAATGCGTGTGAATTTGCCTTCCGGATGCTCCTGTATCTCGTTCACTTCTACACCATTTTCCTGGAGATAAGCCGCAAAGTCATCCAGATTATCTACCCTGTAATTAACACAGAATGAAGGATTTGTCCTGTCTATCTCATTATCGGTCTTAAGGATCGACCATGAAATGCTGGCGTAACCGTTTGGATCGTCTTTATCTTCATACCTGTACTCACAGTAGATCACACCATATGGTTCGCCTGCTGAGGTATCTATACCAAAATGTTTTGTGTACCACTCACCTAACTTCTTCGGGTCGTTTGAATAAATAAAAATTCCCCCAAGCCCTCTGATTTTGTTTGACATTATATTAGATTTTGTTCTTTTAAAATAACATCTATGAATTCCCTTACTGCGCCGTAGCCACCCCTCTGCTTACAGACATAATTAACGTGCTTTTTGACTTCCTCAACTGCGCTCTCCGGACAAGCGGAAAAACCAACCTCTCTGAGTAAGGGCAGATCGAATTCATCGTCACCGATATATGCGAACTCTTCGTTCGTATATCCATATTTATCCTTTAACTCCTCGAACGGAACGAGCTTGTCGGGAATGTTTTCATATAAGTGATGAATTCCTAATTTATCGGAGCGCATTTTATTTACCGGTGAACTCCTTCCGCTTATTATAGAGAACTTCATCCCCACTTCTATACCCCTTGCAATTCCAAATCCATCATGTGTATGGAATACCTTTGCATCTCTGATGTGATTTCCGTCTCCATCACTCATATATATCAGATGTCCGGTTGTAAGACATCCATCGAGATCCATTAATATCATCTTTATCTTGGTTAGGTCAGGTAGTGCCACTTTTTATTTATTTTGATTTATACTTTAAATGCAGATGGACAAATGTCGTTCAAAAAACAATGTTCACAATCAGGTTTTCTCGCCGTGCATATTTGCCTGCCGTGGTCACCTATCCTCATAGAAAAGCCAAACTGATCATTCGGCGGAATTATACCGCTCAGCTCCTGCTCTATCTTATCCGGCTTATCCGAATCGACCAGTCCCAACCTTAATGATACCCTCTTTAAATGTGTATCGACTATTATCACATCCTTTTTACCGAAGCAGTTACCAAGCACCACATTAGCCGTCTTCCTTCCCACTCCCTTAAGCTTTGTGAGCTCATCCATCGAATCCGGAACCTTTCCTTTGTAGTTATCAACCAGGTCCTGGCATAATGAAATAACAGCTTTTGCCTTATTATTGTAGAAATTGATCGATTTTATATTATCCCTGAATTTCTCGAAACCATCTTTTAATATATCCTGGGGTTTTTTGTATTTAGACTTGTAAAGAGGTCCCATTACTTTATTTACTCCTACATCTGTCATTTGCGCCGCCAGCACAGTAGATATGAGAAGCTCGAATGCGTTATTATGGTCGAGATGGGTCTTTGAATCCGGGTAATGCTTCGCCAGGCGCTTTACGACTTCCTTAGCATATTTTTTTAATTCGGCTTCGGTCACTGTTATCTTATAAAATAGTTAAGCATCTTGTAAATAAGCTTTGCGGTGAGAAAATCCGGGAATGAAAAATCTTTTCTCGGTGAAAGCTCCACAACGTCAAACCCTACCACGCGCCGCGAGCCGCCAAGCAAACGGAATAGCTTCATCGTTTCCTCCCAGTAAAATCCCATCGGCTCCGGGGTGCCTGTAGAAGGCATGACCGACGGATCCAGGTAATCCACGTCGAATGTAATGTATACATTTTTCTTTAAGGTGCTGATAACGACCTTTTGCCAGTCATTTCCATACTTGCCGTCTCTTATCTCGTAAGCATAAAATGTCTTAATCTTTTTCTTTTTTATAAAATCGTACTCTTCCTTGCATTGGGCTCTTATTCCTACCTGTGTAATATCTGTAGTGAATTCCGATACCCTTGCCGCAAAGCTCGCGTGTGAATACTTACTACCCTCATACTTATCCCTTAGGTCGGAATGAGCGTCAAAATGCAATATGGAAAGATCTTCATATGAATCGAAATGCGCTTGTATGGGTGCAGTCGAAATAGAATGCTCACCACCTAACGTGACGACAAACTTTCCGTCGTCTATCAAATTCTTCACTTGCTTGTATATTACTCCCAATGCTTTCATCCCTTTCTTATCGCCAAACACCATTGGTTTTAAAGTAGCAATCCCCTTTTCAAAGGCAAATTCCCTGTTCAGTTCCTCATCAAAAAATTCCACGTAATGAGATGCTTTTATGATTGCCTCAGGACCTTTCGCCGTACCTTTGCCGTATGATGTCGTTGCTTCGTAGGGTGCGGAAGCGATTGCAACTGCGGAGTCTTTATAGTTAGAATATTTATCTTCTATTGCAAGAAAATTCTTCTTTATGCCAAGCGTCTTCATTAGTTATTATTATGTTTTTCCACGTCAAATAACTCTTTCAATTTTTTTACTACTTCACTCTCCTTTGCTGGATCTTGTTTTTCTTCGATTATAGGGGTTTCGGCAGGAGGATCAGGTTCCGTGTAGGAGGTTTCGTTACTTCCTAGTTTAGTTTTTTTTTTGAGAGCGTCTATCTCTGAGATCAATTTCGATATATCGACGACTTCCTTATTCAAATCGCACAGCTCAACGATCAGAGCCTCGAAGAGTATCTTCTGGTTAGAGGAATATCTTATCCTGCTTTCTGCATCGAACATCACCTTTAATATCCTTAGTACCTGGTCTCTTGTAAAATTTTTTGCCTGCTCCTCATATTGTTTCTTCGTTTGGTCAGACTCATCCAGCAAGTCCGGGTTTTCAGCAGTCTTTAGTATAAGCAGGTTTCTGAAATGCTCAGTAATCCCGTTATAGACAGTATGAAGGTCCATCCCTTTCGCAGATAGCTCATTGAGGTAATTCAATATTCCTTTTGTATCACCATCTTTTATAAAATCGGCTATCTTAAAATAGACTTCCTTATCCGGAAGATTTAGAAATGCCTTCAGCTCTTCGAATTTGATTTCGTTCCCGCAATATGAGACTGCCATGTCAAAGATTCCTTGCGCATCTCTTAACGCTCCATATCCAAGTTTTGAGATAAGGAACAAAGATTCATCGTCTATTTTTATGCCTTCTTGTTTTGCAATTGAACGAAGGTTTTCCGATATCTCGTCCACCTTTATCATCTGCAGTGAAAACCTCTGACACCTGCTTACGATCGTTTGGGGTATCTTCTCCGGGTTTGTTGTAGCAAGAATAAAAATAAGATAAGGAGGTGGCTCTTCCAGAATTTTCAGAAGCGCGTTAAACGCCTGCGTTGTCAGCATGTGCACCTCATCGATGATAAAAAACTTATACTTAGCTTTCATCGGGAATATCTTCGCCGCATCCTGTATCGCGCGGACGTCGTCGATTCCCCTGTTCGATGCGGCATCGAGCTCCAGTATATCGGGATGAACTCCCTTCTTTATCTCGATACAATTTTCACATGTGTCGTCCGGTTCACCGTCTTTGGGGTTGAGACAGTTCAGTGCCTTTGCAAATATCCGCGCTATGGTTGTTTTCCCCACTCCCCTCGGCCCGCTCAATAAATATGCGTGTGCTATCTTATTGGACTTAATAGCATTCTTTAGTGTTTTGGTAACAAACTCCTGGGAGGTTACCTCGCTGAATTTTTGGGGTCTGAACTTTCGTGCAGATACTTGGTATTCCGACATCTGAAATTTAAGATTGAATATTTTCCGGAATTACTCCAGTGTGTTGGAATAATTCATCAAAGAGAGGACTCCATTGTCCATTCTCATCCATATCGCGGAGTAAAAGTTATTATAAGCATTAATACCGATATAATCACCGAAGAAAACTTTCGAGTTTGGAACAAACGGCGTTTCACTGATCCTTTCATTTATAAAAGTTTCTCCGCCGTCCCTGCTGATCGCCAAATACATATCGGTTTTCAGATCATTATAACTACGCCTGTCATAAAATATTACGTAAATAACACCCGTTTTTGGATCTACAAACATGTGCGACATAAATTGCTCTTTTCCGTTGCCCACCTCGTCGTTATTCACTCTGATCACATTGCTCCACGATTCACCTCCGTCTGATGACTTAACAATAAACACATCGTGATCACCGTTCCTTCTATCTGAAAAATTAATATAAATATTTCCGTTGTATTGTCCGCCTGATGCATCACAGGAGGTAAACGGCAACCCATTACACCTATACAGTCCGGGTATATCATACGCCCATCCTCCAACCTGGTCACAAACCCATATATCCTTACCGAATGTTTTGCCACCGTCGAGAGATTTATCGAACTCTATTCCCCTCGGACCGCTCCAGGCGATATAAACTTCCCCGTCAGGACCTACACACGGTACAGCGCCTTCTACTGTCGAATCCCCATCGCGGCAATCTCCGCCCAGATCTGAAATTATTATCGGATCCGTGAACGAATCGCCTTTATCCATCGATCGGGAAAATAATATTCTACTGCTGTCCTTCGGATTTTTACTTTCGTAATCGTCGAATTGTGTCCAGGAAACATACAAATTTCCGTTATTTTCCAATCCTGTCATATCGGACGCTATCCATTCCTTATCCTGCATCGGCTTTCTTCCAGCATTACCGTATATCCTTCGGCTGCTGCTCCATGACTTACCTCCGTCGGATGATCTTGATATGTAGATTCCCGTATTATTAAAAGTCCCTAGGTGTAAATAATAAGCATTACCGTACTGATCGAAATATAATACCGGATCTCCCCAAACTATCGGTCCGGGAAGTTTCCCCTCACTCCATGATTTTCCTCCGTCGAATGAATAATAATAATTATCCAGGTTTGCTCCCGCTATTATATTATCAGGATTTAGCGGGTTGATATAAATAGACGGTTCTTCTGGTTCATAACCTGCCTGATACACATTTACCTTAACATTTTTTTGCGCAAATGTTAAAGATGTGGTTAGCATAACCAAGATTAGAATTGTGCTGAGTCTGATCATTTAGGAGGATTTCTTTTTATAACCTATACTTTTTTTACCAAACACAAACGAAATAGCCTCATCTGCCTTCCTGACCGGGATAATGTCGAGCTCGTCGATTATTTCTTTTGGAACTTCCGGCAGGTCTTTTAAATTATCTTCCGGGATCAAAACCTTTTTAATACCGCTCCTCAATGCAGCCAATAACTTTTCATTCAACCCGCCAATCGGAAGTATCTCTCCCCGTAATGTGATTTCGCCGGTCATCGCAATATCCGTTTTCGCAGGTATCCCCGTTATTGCGGAAAGCATTGCCATTGCCATCGTTATACCTGCCGAAGGTCCGTCTTTCGGAATAGCACCCTCCGGTAAATGGACGTGTATATCATGTTGTTTGAAAAAGTTCATTGGTATCTTAAATCTGTCAGCATGGGATTTTATGTATGATAAACCTGCCATAGCCGATTCCTTCATTACATCGCCGAGCTTCCCTGTGAGTGTCAGCTTGCCAGTACCCCTCATTATATTTACGTCCGTATGTAAGATATCTCCGCCGTGCGACGTCCATGCCAAACCAAACACCGAACCCACTCTGCCTTTAGTGTCCTGCTCAGCAAGCTTACTTTTATGTTTGGGTACACCAAGGTATTCCGATAAGAGCTCTTCAGTTATCACAATCGACTTCTTCTTACCTTTACTCTTACCAAGGACTATGTCTTTCGTTACCTTTCTTATAACCGATGATATTTCACGTTCCAGACTTCTCACCCCGGCTTCCCGCGTATAATCTTCTATCATTTTTAAAAGTATTGCATCCGAAAATTTCACATCGTTTTTTTCCAATCCATGCTCGGCAAGTTCCTTTGGAATAATGTGTCTCTTTGCTATTTGCACTTTTTCGAAATCCAAATAGCTTCGCATCTCTATTATTTCCATCCTATCCTGCAGAGGAAGCGGAATATTATATTGCACATTCGCCGTAGTTATAAATAATACATTCGACAGGTCATAATCCACATCGAGATAATGATCGTTAAAGCTGTCGTTTTGCTCCGGATCGAGTACTTCCAGCATAGCGCTTGATGGATCTCCGCGGAAATCACTGCTCATTTTATCGATTTCATCTATGAGAATTACCGGGTTAATAGTCCCAGCTTTCTTCATAGCCTGTATTATCTTTCCCGGCATTGAGCCAATATACGTCCTTCTATGACCGCGTATCTCTGCTTCATCCTTTACACCGCCTACAGATATTCTCGTGAATTTCCTATTAAGCGCTCTGGCTATAGACTTTCCTAGGGAAGTCTTACCTACCCCGGGCGGTCCAACCAGGCACAGGATCTGTCCTTTCGGCGCTTTATTTATTCCTTTATCCTTGAGCAGTTTAAGTACAGCTATTAGCTCAAGTATTCTTTCTTTTGGTTTCTCAAGATCATAATGGTCTTCGTCTAGTATTTTTTTGGCATGCTCAAGGTCAAAATTATCTTTTGTTCTTTCGCTCCATGGTACGTCCACCATCCAATCGAGGTAGTTCCTTATCACAGAAAAATCCGGTGACATCTGAGGAGTTTTTCTCAGTTTGTTAAACTCATCCATCGCTTTTTTGAGAACCGGCTCTGGCATTCCTGCGCTGTCTATCTTCTCTCTTATCTTGATTAGATCCGGGTCCGTATCTATATCCTCACCGAGTTCCTCCTGCAAAATGCGTATCTGTTCTTGCACGATGAACTTCCTCTGGTTCTTCTGCATCGCCTGGTAAACCTTATCATCGATGTCCTTCTCGACGTTTAGTATCTCCAGTTCCGAACTCAATGCATATAGAAGTTCATAATATTGGCTGTGAAGGTCCGTCGTTTCAAGTATCCTCTGCTTCTTATGCGCGTCAAGATTTAATGTGGAAGCAATGTAATATAGCTTTCTGTCAGGCTCTTTAATGCTTTCGTATGCAGAATATGTTTCCTGCGGGAACTCCTTATTGGATTCAATGTATTCTTTAAAGACCTTCGATGCCCTGCGAATTAACGCCCTTAGTTCAGTATCATCCTTTATAGAAGTAAACGCAATACTCACCTGCGCAGTCAAAAAACTTCCGGGTGTAAAACTTTGCACCTTTGCCGGAGTGATGCCGTCCACAAGGACCTTTACCAATCCGTTAGGCATTTTTAATACCTGCAATATCTTTGCTATTACACCAGTCCTATACAGATTTTTCTCGTCGGTTTCCTCTACACTCTCGTCTATCTGCGTTAGCAATAGAATGAACTTATCCGATTCGATAGATTTGTTTATTGCATTAATGGATGACTGCCTTCCCGCAAGGATTGGAAAGACCATGTATGGAAATACTACGAGGTCTTTTAATGGTAATACAGGCAGTTCCGTAGGAAGCTTATCATCTTGCCCGTTGCCGGAATGGTGGCTCTCGTCATATAATACCTCACTCTGGCCCTTTAATATCTCATCATTATCTTCGTTATGATACATTTTCTTCTTTTTCTGAAATTATATACTTTTGTGGATTTAAAACAAGAAATAAATATAAATTTACTCCTTTACAGTTTCAATTCTATTAATTTATTGAATAAACAAACGAACTTATTTCGAAGTAAGTGCGTTAAATCCAATGTAAAGAGTAAGTTAAGCTTTCAATTAGTGCCTTGATTAAGGACTCAATTACGAATAATTTTAGCTAAATGATTAAATTACCTGTGATTAGACCTATTGTATTGCTCATTTTATTGAGCTCTGTATTATACCTGTCCGGTTGTAATTATGCCACTCACCGGACTATTTCAAAGACTAATACCGACGAAGAAGATCCGGAACCTGTATATGAAACTTCACTGGATGAAGACTATCAGGACTTTGTTTCGTTTATGTATATGGGTAACAGAGCGACAAATTTCTCAACGTTCTTTAATGTATATTATACAGCAAAGGAAGAATTTGATGAAGCCATGGAGGAGTATCGTACTACGACACTCGCCGCTTACAATAGAAGACTTGATTCACTTAATATAAACTCTTCATTGTCATCGGGTGGGAAAGAAAAACTTAATAATGTAATCAAAGGCGCATCAAAAGTTATACAGTTTAAAAAGAACTCACGTTTCATTGACGATGCCGTTTTACTTATAGGTAAATCATATTACTTCCTTAATGACTTCCTACAGGCTGAAAGAAAGTTTAATGAATTTTTATCTAAACTCAGCTCGAGCGACCTGACCGATGAAGCAAAGCTCTTCCTGGGAAAAACTAAGCTTAAGCTTGGCAAGACAAAAGATGCTGAGACTATTCTTAAAAACCTGGTGACAAACTCTCCTGACAACTCCATTAAATCTGAAGCAGCGCAGGATCTTGCTATTAATGCTGTAAGCAAAAAAGATTATGATATCGCAATTCAGTATTTTGAAGAATCCATAAAATATGCTACCGACTCCGATAAAAAAGCTGAGAAGCAATACATCCTTGGAAAGATATACACTCTTTACAAGCCGACATATGCCGCTGGTGAATACAAAAAGGCAATGAACCTTACTTCAGACTTCGATCTTTCTTTTTTCTCGAAATTGAATTATGCTAAGAGTCTTATCTTTATTAAAGACTATAGACAGGCAGGAAAAATGCTTGAAGAACTAAACAGCAAATATAGAGAATACCCGGAATATAAACAGCTTGTCGAACTTGAAATGGCTAACAACTATTATGCGCAGGGAAATTACAAAAAAGCCCTTCAAAAATACTACGAAGTTATAGTAGAATATCCCGGCACGATTTCTTCTGCCGATGCCTATTATTATATCGCAAATTATTACGAAAACGAAAAGGACGATTACTTAAACGCTCTTGTGAATTACAATAAAGTTGGACAGGAAAGTTCGTATTCCGATTTTACTATTGAAAGCACCAAACGAAGTGTCACTTTAGACAGATATTTTGTTCTTGAAGCAATTATAAACGGGGGAGAAAAAAGGGAGATACCCACTGAAAATTTAAGTGTTGAGAACTATCGAAGAATATATAATGAAGAGAAAGGTCTGGATCAAAATGGTGAAAGTGAAAACCGGACTATCCCGGGTCAGGATGAAGGCGAAGGAAAAGGCATGAAGGGACGTGGTTACCCGCCTATTGACTCTCTCGAACAAGATGATACCGGCGAAAAGCCAGTCAAAGAGCAAAACGGACAACAAGAGAATCTCACTGGCGATACACTCGACCCTACTTCCCAAAATACCATTGTAGTAGACACAACTACATCTAGTGTCGATCCGAAATATGACGCTTATTTTGAAATGGCTGAACTCTTTTATTACAGTCTGGGAAGAGTTGATTCAGCCGAATACTACCTTAATACAATTCTTTCACAATACGATGAGTCTGACAAGATAGCTAAGGTATTATACGCGCTCGCCAATATATATAAGAATTCAGGGGATAATCAGAAAGCAGATAATCTCTTCCAACAGGTTATAAGCGAATATCCTAATTCTATATTTGCCAATGAATCAAGAAAAGTACTCGGTTTGAAGATCGTTGAAGCGGAACATGATCCGTCTGAAGCACTGTATGACGATGCATCCGCTGATGTATTAAATAAACGGTATAGCGACGCCATAACAAAGTTCAGTCGACTTCTCAACGAATATCCATCCAGCAATTTTGTGCCTAATTCACTTTATTCGCTGGGCTGGATGTATGAAAATGTTTTCGGTAGCAATGACTCCGCCATTATTTATTACAGCAGACTAAAGGACGGTTACCCGCAGACAACATTCTACGCTCAGGTAAGCGGAAAACTTAGCGCCATTGAAAATAATCAGAATGGGAACGAAGAGGTAAAAACAAAGGAAGAGGAAACTATTGAAGAAAATACCAATGAAGAAAAGATCGATGAAAACACTGAAGAACAAAACAATGAAGTAATACAAAATAATAATGATGAGAGTGAAATTCCCAAGGAAGTTTTGGAGGAAATACAAAGACAAAACCAGGAGAACAACAAGGATTCCGAAGATTCAGGCGAAAATAAACCTTAAGTCATCTAACCCTGACTGCTAAAAAAAATAGCATCACCATTCAAGATCTTTCACCCTTACCTAAGAAATTCTATCTTAGAGATACGCTGATCGTCGCAAAAGAATTGCTCGGCAAGTTAATCGTCCGCAGAATTGGCAAACGTATCCTTGCCGGAAAGATAGTGGAAACCGAAGCATACATAGGCGACCATGACCCTGCCAGCCATGCATACGGCAGGATAACCCCCAGAAACTCAACTCTATACATGGAAGGCGGCATTTGTTACGTCTATTTCATTTATGGAAATTACTTCTGTTTCAACACAGTAACGGGAAAAGACGGTGAAGGAAGCGGAGTTTTGGTAAGAGCCGTAGAGCCTGTGATTGGCATAAAGAGTATGGAAAAGAATAGACCCAGCATAAAAAACTTTCACGATATCTCTAACGGACCGGGAAAACTTTGCCTTGCATTGGATATAGACAAAAAATTTAATAGAGCAGATATCACTAAGACCGGAAAGATATTTGTATCCGGATTCCCTAAGAAAGAAAAATTTATAACCGCTGTCTCAAAAAGGATAAACATTGGTTTCGACTATGGATGGGAATTTCCTTACAGATTTTTTATAAAGGATAACCCGTTTGTTACAAAACACAAATTCAATAAAGAGATAATCAAAACTTTATGAAGCTAAAATTCTGCGGTGCCGACAGAACCGTTACTGGTTCACAACATTTACTCGAATTAAATGGGAAAAAGATTCTGCTCGACTGCGGGCTGTATCAGGGACGCAGAGAGGAAGCGTATGAGGTCAATAAAAATTTTCTTTTTGATCCCTCCGAACTCCATTGCGTTGTGCTCTCACATGCGCACATCGACCATTCCGGTAATCTTCCCACTCTATATAAAAGAGGATTTACCCGGAATGTCTATTCAACGCCTGCGACGCGCGACCTTTGCGCCATAATGCTTCAGGATAGCGCTTTCCTTCAGGAAAAAGACGTTGAATACGTCAATAAAAAACGTCTCAAAAAAGGAGAGCATTCATATAAACCTCTTTATGGCATCGAAGACGTTCGACCGGTCATGGAAAATTTCAAAGCCATGCCTTACAATAATAAGTTTTATATTGATGGACTCGATGGAAAAGTTGCCGTTACTTTCATTGATGCGGGACACATACTCGGCTCGGCGCAGATCATCCTCGATCTTGAAGAAAAAGGAAAGAAAGTCCGGTTTGGTTTCACCGGTGACTTAGGACGCCCAAACCTCCCCATACTTAGAGATCCTGCGCACATGGGCGACGTGGATTACATTATATCGGAGTCGACATACGGCGGAAGAATTCATGACAAATCTGAACTAATGACAAAACAACTCTCTGACGTCGTGAATACTGCTGTCAAAAATTGCGGAAAAATTATCGTACCTGCATTCAGCGTTGGAAGAACACAGGAAATAGTCTATGCCCTCAATGAACTTTTCAAAGCCAACGCCATCCCGAAGATACCTGTTTTTGTTGATAGCCCTCTTTCGGTAGATGCTACTGAAGTGTTTAAACTTCACCCCGACTGCTTTGATGAGGAAACTTCCGAACTCATTGCTTCAGGTGTAGATGTATTCGGTCTCAGCAATGTCACATACATACGAAGCGTCGAAGAGTCGAAAAAACTAAACAACTTTAACGAGTGCTGTATGATAATCTCTGCCTCCGGTATGTGTGAGGGTGGGAGGATACTACACCACCTTAAAAACAGTATCGAGAATTACAAAACCACTGTACTAATCGTTGGCTTTATGGCTGAGCACACTTTGGGCAGGCGGTTGGTTGAAGCACGCGACCAGGAGGATCCCAAAGTAAAAATCTTCGGTGATACTCATGAAGTTAATGCAAAGATAGTCGTGCTTAATTCCTTCTCCGCTCACGCTGATAGAAACGAACTTCTTGACTACTTCGATAAATTCAACCGTGATAGATTGAGATCCGTCTTCCTTGTTCACGGTGAACTCGATCAGCAGGAAGCATTGAAAGAAGGTTTAACAGATAAAGGTTTTAGAAATATTTTGATACCCGAAAAGGGTGAGGAAGTAAATATTTAAGATTTATTTTGGGGAGGATCACTTTGAGCACCCGAGTCATCCAAACCGCTTATATCACCCGGAGTCTCATCTCCTTTTACTATCGGCAGTACCCCGCTCCTTAAATGCAGATCTCTCTGCGGGAATGGTACCTCGATATTATAATCTTTAAACTTCTGCCACATCTTAAAGTTTACAAGACTGCGGAATACCTTTGGAGTTTTCAAGTATTCTGAGGTCCATACTCTCAAAACAAAATTGTATGTAAAGTCACCAAACTCCAGGAACAATGCTTTTGGGGGTGGGTCCGGCAATATACCCGGCTCTTCAGCCGCAACTTCCAGAAGCGCTTTTCTCACTAAGTTTATATCACTGCTATAACCGACACCAACAGGTATGTCGAACCTTATCTTGTCATCGGTGTATGAAAGGTTCGTCACCTTTGCTGAGATAAATTCCGAGTTAGGTATGATTATCGCTACGTTTGAATTAGTTACAACCGTCGTAGCGCGTATATTGATGGCAGTAACGTTCCCTTCTACTTCACCCACCACTACCCTGTCCCCAAGCTTAATCGGGCGTTCGAATAAAATTATTATACCACTAATGAGATTGTTAACAATATTCTGCAGACCAAAACCAAGACCTACACCCAGCGCGCCGGCTAATACCACCAGCGAACTCAGATCTATACCCATCGTCTGAAGGATGATAACCAGGCCGATTATTACGAACAGATACCTGACGATCGTCGCTATTGCATCACCTACACCGGGCGTTATATGGCTTCGCTTTTGAAGTAATTCCAATATCCACTTTTTTAACTTACCTGTAAAGAATACTAGTAGGACTAAGAAAAAAAGTATGTTCAATACCAGCCACAGTGTTACGTTCGTCGTACCGATATTGAATAAGTGGATACTTAAAAAATCCTTGATCGAATCTACTATTTGCGCGAGGTCACCCAGCAATAGTGTTATATTGAATTATTGATTAACTTATCGTAAAGTTCGACGTATTTACCTGCCGATTTTTTCCACGAAAAATCCTCTCGCATTCCTCTTTGCATTACCTTATGCCATAGTTGCTTATTCGAATATGTATCGACAGCTCTCCTGACAGCATCTAGTAGAGCATCCGATGTAAAATCATAAAACGAGAACCCGTTTCCATTATAAGGGTCTGCGCTTAGATCTATAACTGTGTCGGCTAACCCGCCTGTTGCTCTTACTACGGGTACAGTACCATAAGCGAGCGCGTACATCTGGTTTAGTCCGCAAGGTTCGTATCTCGAAGGCATCAATATCATATCACATCCTGCAGTCATCAGGTGCGAAAGCTCATTGCTATACCCTATATAAGTAAGAAATTTACTAGCATAGGAATAATTTGCAATGTTAAAAAAATTTTCATATTTATCTTCACCACTGCCAAGTATTACAAATTGGAGCCTCATATTCATTAGGTCGGCAAAAATAGGTTCCATTAATTCCAGCCCTTTCTGCCCGGTAAGCCTTGATATTACACCTATCGTTGCAATATCAGGATCGAATTCCCTTTCCAGTCGTTTGAATAGATCTATCTTGTCATTCTGTTTAAATTCTATCGTGTCCACATTATAATTGTATCTTATAAATGCATCCTTGTCAGGATCCCAAACATCGGTATCTATTCCGTTCAATATTCCAAAAAGATGATCACTTCTTGCGGAAAGTACCCCGTCTAGTCCGGCTCCGTATTCCGGTGTTTGGATCTCCAGTGCGTATGTTGGGCTTACAGTTGTAATTACATCTGCGAATAATATACCGGACTTAAGAAATGAAAATGTCCCATCGAATTCATAAGGACCGCCTTGATAGTAATCAGAGTATGAGAGATTTGCGGTTTCAACCAGGTCCGAAGAAAACCTCCCCTGGTATCCTATATTATGGATAGAGAGAAGAGACTTTGTTCCTTCGAACAAGCCGTCCCATTTATAATTGGTTTTCAAATATACTGGGATAAGCGCAGTCTGCCAATCATTGCAATGTATAATATCCGGCGACCATTCCATTCTTTGCAGACCTTCGAGCACCGCGATCTGGAACAGGATAAACCTCTCACCCTCGTCGGGATCATTTGTATAAATACTGTCTCTGTGAAAATATTGCGGGCAATCGACCAGGTAAACGTCTACGTCACTTCCGGGAAGTGTACTATGCCATAAGCCAAACTCAACATGTTTTTCGCCTAACCGTACATCCATACCCCCAAATTCATCCATTAGCTTAAACCCGTACTGATCTATTTTCACGGGCTTGTACATTGGCATGAACAGCTTCACTTCGCAATCGATCTCTGCAAGTGCTTTAGGCAGCGATCCGCACACGTCTGCCAATCCGCCGGTCTTTGCAAACGGAACACACTCGCTCGCTGCAATACAGATCCTCTTTTTTCGCTCCTGAGTTTCAGGCATACATTATGGAAATTCTTTTAGAATTTGGTTTCCAGTATATAAGGTAGCATTTGACGCCATGAAGGCCAGTCATGTGGTACATCATGTCCCCAGAGATCCAGAGTGTGGGGTATTTGCTTCCTGTGCAATATATCCGATAACCTCTTTGAAGATTCCGGGTTTTCATAATTCCCCTGACCGGTCACAATGTAAATGTTCTTATCATTACTCATTTCACTTATTAGACTCTCATCCTCAACATTTGGAAGGTAATGCATAGGTGAATTGAAATAACATATCTCATCAAAGTAATCTTTTGAATAATCTGATAGATCGTATGAACCGCTCATTGCTATTGTACCGAAAAAAATGTCCGGTCTTCTGAAAAAACTGTTCGCAGCATGCAGAGCTCCAAGAGATGCGCCCGTCGTTACTATCTTGTTTAAACCGCCGCTGTCCCTGTGGATGTATGGTACAACTTCGTTCACTACATATTCATTGAATTGCTGGTGTCGGATTGCCTTGTGGCTCGGATGCATCTCGTCGTTTAGCCAGCTCTCACTGTTAATACTATTGATCGAATATACCCTTACCTTACCTGACTCGATCAATGGTTTCAATTCATCTATTAATTGAAATCTTTCGTATTCTAAAAAATCTGCCGCTGCAGTTGGAAACATAAGTAAAGCAAAACCATTATCGCCGTACGCAACTGCTTCCATCTCTTTTTCGAGTACAGGACTATACCAGCTTGTAATTTCTCTCCGCATTAATTTTTATATTTAGATTAGTTTTAAAAAAAATCAGCATTTAGTTGCCTGGTACTGCGCCTGATGCCTCTCCTCCTATTGGAATTACCAGCTCTTGCCCAACCTGGATCTTATCCGGATCGGATAACTGGTCTCGGTTAGCTTCGAATATTGCCATGTATTCATTAGCATCACCATAATACTGTTTTGCTATTGAACTTAACGTTTCACCGCTCTGCACAACATGGATCTTTTGTTCAGCCATTGAAATTTCCTCCTTAAGTTTTTAGTAGAAACTATAATTTACTAATTATAGGTAAGAATTTGAATTCAAAAATAAATTTGGACTTGCCTCAATAAAAAAGCCCGGTCGAGCCGGGCTTTTTAACGAATCTATTTAAGTTGTTATTTTATTAATAACATCTTCTTTGTTTCAGTGAAGCCTTCTGTCTGAAGTGTGTAGAAATATACACCACTTGCAACCGTTGCTCCATTATTATCAGTACCGTTCCATTGTCTCTCGTAATTTCCTGCTGCTTGAGTAGTATTTACAAGGCTCTTTACCTCTTTACCGAGCGTGTTATAAATTGTAAGCTTTACCCCTGTCAGTTCAGGGATAGAATATTTTATAACGGTCGAAGGGTTGAATGGATTTGGGTAGTTCTGCGCAAGCGAGAAATTAAAAGGCGTTCCATTCGGGTTTTGGATTCCAACCGTTGTATTTAGGTTAAATCTGTATATAGTCGAACCCGCACAAATGTATAGCTCTCCGTGTTTATCTACACCAAAAGAATTTATACTGGAAGGTGCTGTTACCAAAAACTGGTCTTCACTGACCGTTCCATTATAAAGTAATTTCCATATCTTCCTGCTGCAATAGTCACCATAAATATACCTTCCGACAAGTTCCGGACGCCTTGAGCCCCTGTAAACATATCCTCCGGTTACAGAACACTCCGTTACGCCGGACCCTGCGCTGGGATACTCTTTAATAGGGAAAGTATAATTTGAAGACGGACCGCAGCCGCTCGTGTTGTATGGATTGTTACCTTCGTAACATCTCCATCCATAATTCTTTCCGTTCTCTATTATATCGATCTCTTCCCATGATTCCTGTCCCACGTCAGCTGCATATATAAACCCTGTTACGGGATCCTGTGAGGTTCTCCATGGATTTCTCATTCCCCATGTAAATACTTCCGGGGCGCCGCCGCCGCCGACAAATGGATTGGTCGAAGGTATTCCATAGTTTTGTGGTCCAACTGTTGTATCTACGTTTATCCTTAAGATCTTTCCCAATAATGTATCGGTAGTTTGAGCCCTGTTGCCCGGATCACCACCGCTGCCTCCGTCACCCATGCAAATGTACAGATAACCGTCCTGCCCAAAGAATAACATACCGCCGTTGTGATTTGTATACGGCTGGTATATTTCCATTAGGATCTGTTCGGTAGATGTATCAGCAACATCAGGATTTGCGCTTACCTGAAATCTTGAGATTCTTGTTCGTCTTACACCTGTTCCTATAGTAGTAGTATAATCTACATAAAAATATCCGTTACTTTGATAGTTAGGATGAAATGCTAACCCCAATAGCCCCATTTCATTACCGCTATTATCGACCCTTGGATCGATATCCATAAAGGTTGTTCGAGCGCTGGTGGTTGAATCGTTTGGCCACACATTTACTACACCTCTTTGCTCGATTACAAATATCCTGTCTGTTGCATCAGGTGCATGTGTCAAAAAAACCGGCCTGGTAAAGGAACCGACATTTGGAAATGCCGTTTGTACTGATATTGTCTGTGAATGTCCGTTAGATGATATCCCCCATATCATTAAGCCCAATAAAAGGCTGAAAAGTTTTTTCATTAAATTATCTCCTGTATTTTGGGATATTATCCCTAAATTACTACTTTGTTAAGACAAAGTTATATATTATATACCAAAAACAAATACAAAAAAATTCCACACTTTCTAAACAAAATTACTTTTTTCGGCATCAGACTTAAATATGGGTAACATAAAACAGTGCAACACTAACAACCCTCGGCTCTGTCTAACTTTCTAGTTAACAAAACCGTAAATGTAATGAGAAGAAACTATTAATTTAAAATATCATTTTGTATATTCAAACTGTTTAAATAAAAGTCTGATATGGGTAAATTAAAAACCTTTTTAGTCCTTTTAGCATCACTCACCCTCATTTCCACTTCATTTCAAAGTTGTTCCACTACAAAAAAGAAAGAATTTAACACACAGCCGGTATCGATCAAAACAAAAGACGTCCCCCCGGGAGCATTACCTGATGTTTCTGCGGAACTTGGAGGCGATGGCTTCACTGGTGAAGGGTGGATAACAAATGACTCATTCCATACTATTGGAAACCCGGAAGCAGTAAAAGGAGGCAGTATTACTCTTTCTATCCCGGATTTCCCATCCACTCTTAGGGTTGTAGGAAAAGATGCTAATTCTTATTGGAATTATCTGATCTATTATCAATTATGTTACGAATCTCTGCTGAATAACGACCCGGTTACCTTGGACTTTGAACCGATGCTTGCTACCCACTGGTGGATATCAGAAGACAAAAAACAGTTTAAATTTAGGATAAACCCTGATGCTAGATGGGCTGATGGAGAAAGAGTTACATCAGCTGACGTTATAGCCACCTGGAAATTGCAGGTTGACCCGGGAATCCTTTCACCTTATAGCAATATCCTCTTCGGCTCCTATGAGGAACCCGTTGCGGAAAGCCCTTACATAGTATCCGTAAAAACAAAAGAACTTAACTGGAGACAGTTTCTATATTTTGCGGGCATGCCTCTGCTCCCTGCTCACGTAATTGGAAATCTTTCGGGAAAGGAATATCTCGAAAAGCACCAGTTCGATTTTATCCCGGGTACCGGAGCCTATGTTGTTGACGTCAACGACGTTAAAAAAGGTCAGTCACTAACTGTTAGAAGAAGAAGCGATTATTGGGGTGCTGACCAAAAATGGAATACTGGAAAGTTTAACTTCGATTATCTACGATTCGAAGTGATTTCCGATTCAAGGCTTGAATTCGAAAGGTTTAAAAAAGGAGACATAGACTTTGTTACACTGACCAGTGTGACTTCTATAGACAAATGGTTTGAACTTGATAAAAACGAAGACTTTAAAAGGGGTTTAATTCTCAAAAGAGACGTTTACAACAAATACCCTAACGGTCCAAGAGGTATCTGCTTTAATATGAGAAAACCTCCGTTCGACGATATTAGAGTTAGAAAAGCTTTTGCATATCTGTTTGATAGAGCAAAGATCGTGGAAAAACTTTACTACGGTCTCCCGGCGCTGGAAGACTCTTACTGGCCAAATTCAGTTTATGCCAATCCAAATAATCCGCAGATAAGGTTCAACTTTGACGAAGCGGTTAAACTACTTGCTGAAGCCGGATGGACAGAAAAGAATGCTGACGGATATCTTGTTAAAGACGGAAAGATATTTGAGGTTGAACTTCCCTACGGAAGCCCGGAGCTTGAAAGGTTCCTTACCATTTACCAGGAAGACTGTAAAAAAGCTGGAATCAAAATAAACCTAAGACAGGTTGACGGTTCAACTAATTTCCAGATCGGTAATCAACGTAATTTTGAAATGATCGTAGCCGCCTGGGGCGGACTTGTTTTCCCCAATCCTGAAAGCAGCTTCGGTCCCGGAACCGCGGATCTGCCTAACTCGACAAACTGGGCCGGCGTTAAAGATGCCCGAATAGATGAATTATGTACTGAATATAATGTTACATTCGATCAAAGAAGAAGGGTTGAGATTATACAGGAGATCGATGCCATACTTGCTAATATGCAGCCGTATGCCCTGTCATGGTATTATCCTTCATCCAGACTCGCATTCTGGAATAAGTTCGGATTCCCCGAAGGTGTATTATCTAAGATCGATGATCCAACGGACGCTATCCCAACATACTGGTTTAACGATCCTGTAAGGGAAGCAGCGTTTGACGACGCTAAAGCAAATAACACATTAACATTACCTCAGGGTGATATTATTGTTAAATATTGGTCTCAAGAGGGCGCAGGTCTAAAAAAATAATCCTGCAAAATTTATAAATATTTATCATGAAGAACATTAGAATACCATTTTCGATCATTCTCGTAATTTTGATCTCCGCATTACTAATTGGATGTGGAACAACAAAGAAAAGATCTGTTACCGATACAAAACCGGTCTCAGTTAAACAATTCGATACTCCTCCCGGCGCTGACCCAAGCGTATCTGCTGAAATGGGCGGCGAAGGTTTTACCGGTGAAGGATGGGAGACTTATGTTGATTATAATATTATGGGAGACCCCAATGCTAATAAAGGCGGTTACCTTACTATGTCGATCGCGGACTTCCCTTCAACACTAAGGAACATTGGAAAAGATGAAAATTCCTACTTTAACAGAATGGCAGAGAAAATGGTGTTCGAGTCTTTGCTGGGGATCGATCCTGTAAACGAAAAGTATACACCCAGGCTCGCTACTCACTGGTGGGTTTCTGAAGATAAAAGACAATTTAAATTTAGAATTGATCCCGATGCCAGGTGGGCTGATGGAAAACCCGTTGTTGCCGAAGACGTTGTTGCTACCTGGAAGCTCCTCGTTGACCCGGGCATCCTTTCACCATATTCGAATATCCTCTACAATACTTATGAAGAACCTGTTGCGGAAAGCAAATATATAGTTTCAGTTAAAACCAAGGAACTCAATTGGAGACAGTTTCTCTATTTCGCCAGTATGTCTGTTTTTCCCTCACATATTATCGGAGGATTATCTGGTAAGGACTTCCTTGAGAAATTTCAATTCGAACCGATTAACGGATCCGGTCCTTATATTATTGACAAAGAAAACATCAAAAAAGGTCAGTCGATCACTATGCGTAGGCGAAGTGATTACTGGGCGGAAGATAAACGGTTTAATACGGGAATAAATAATTTCGATGTCGTTCGCTTTGACGTTGTTTCCGATGACGCTATAGAATTCGAAAAATTCAAAAAAGGTGATCTGGACGTTATCAATGTCTTAAAGGCTCAGCGCTGGGAGGAACAGTTCAACTTCCCTGATTACGAACGCGGATTGGTTGTTAAAAAACGTGTATATAATGAAAAACCTACAGGCACAGGCGGAATATGTTTTAATATGAGAAGGCCTTTCTTCAGCGATATTAGAATGCGTAAAGCTTTTGCTATGCTGTATGACAGAAAAAAATTCAACGAAAAACTGTTCTTCAATTCATATGAAATGATGTATTCCTATTACCCCGGAAGTATATATGAAAATCCGGATGATCCTAAAGTTGAATACAACCTTGACGGATCGATCGCTCTTCTCGAAGAGATGGGCTGGACCGAAAAAAATGCTGATGGATATAGGACAAAAGATGGTAAACAGCTGGAGGTTGAACTTGTTTACGGTGCACCTTCTCAAGAGCGTTATCTTACTATTTACCAGGAGGACTGCAAAAAAGCAGGCATCAAGTTAAACCTTAGACAGGTTGACGGTACTACTGCTTTCCAGCTTGGTAACGAGAGGAATTTTGATATGATAACGATCAACTGGGGCGGCTTAAGGGTACCAAACCCGGAAAGCTCCCTGAAGTCTAATACAGCCGACGAACCAAACACAACTAACTGGCCTGGAATTAAAGACCCACGAATCGATCAACTATGCGATCAATACAATCTTTCTTTTGACAGAGACGAAAGGGTAAGGCTAGTTCAGGAAATTGACAAAATTGCAACCGAGCAGTATGGATATGCATTTGCATGGTATGGTCCTTTTACCAGACTTGCATTCCATAATAAATTCGGTTATCCCAAATATGTTCTTCCCAGAACTGAAGGTAATCTTGATGCCGACCAGTATGCAATCCCGATTCTTTGGTATATCGATGCCGAAAAACTGGAAAAGTACAACCAGGCTAAGACGGACAATAATATTACCATGGACAAAGGTAATATAGATGTGAAATACTGGACCAAAGTAAAAGAAAAGGAAGTTTCCGGGACTAACGTAGCAATTACTCCTGATGAAGTTCCTGACATGGAAAACTAACTGAATTCTTTAACGATCTAAAACTATGACAGGATATTTTATTAGAAGGTTTCTTCTTATTATACCTACATTCCTGGGTATAACCTTGATTACATTTATCATTCTGCAGATGGTTCCGGGCGGACCGCTCGAAATGGAGCTTATGAAACTCCGCGGAATGAACCAGCAGGGCGGCGATGTAAGTACAAGCAGTGGAAATACCGGACAGACTGTTACCATTCCTGAATCTGCTCTTGAAGAGATGAAAAAGTTTTACGGCTTCGATGAACCTAACTACCTTGTACGCTATGGCAAATGGCTGGGAAATCTGGCGCAGTTCAATCTCGGAAGATCCTATGTGTATGCCGAACCTGTGTGGGACGTTATTATTTCACGGTTTCCTATCTCAATATACTTCGGATTAATTGGTTTTATTCTAACATATATTGTATCCGTTCCTCTCGGAGTAATAAAGGCTGTCAAGAATGGATCCCCTTTCGATTTTACTTCCTCTGTTATCGTATTTGCCGGCTATGCTATGCCGGGATTTGCCTTCGGAGGTTTGATGCTTATCCTGTTTGGGGGAGGAAGTTTTTGGGATGTATTCCCGCTTGGCGGATTTCACTCTCCCGACTGGGAATACCTTTCTTTCTTTGAAAGGGTAACTGACTTGCTTCATCACACGGCGCTTCCTGTTATCTCGTATATGCTTGGTAGCTTTGCTACACTGACAATACTTACTAAGAACTCCGTCATCGAAAATCTAAGCCAGGACTATGTAAAAACCGCTTTCGCAAAAGGATTATCCGAAAAGCGTGTTATATTTCAGCACGCTTTGAGAAATTCACTTATTCCAATAGCAACGGGATTAGGACACGCAATTTCACTCGTTCTTGCCGGCAGTTTCCTAATTGAAAAAGTATTTAATATTGACGGCATGGGACTTCTCGGTTACCAATCCATTATACAAAGAGACTACCCCGTTGTTATGGGGATATTGGTCATATCGAGCCTTTTGCTTCTAATAGGAAATATTATTTCCGATATGTTATATGCGGTCATAGATCCGCGTATAAGATTTAAATAATAACCATTACTTATAAAATGATTGACGATCCGGAAAATAATAACTCCGACGAGAATAAACCAGAGGACAATATAGAAAAACACGACCCTGTTGAGGATGAGTCGGTTATCCTCACTCCCACTCCCAGCGACGCTACGTTCATTGATGTTAAAGCGGAAGAGGATAAGAAGGACAGTGAAGTCTCTGTTTCCATACTCAAAAAAAGATGGAAAAAATTTAAAACCATTAAAAGAGGCTACTACTCTTTTCTTATTATTTTATTTGCGTATCTGATATCATTTGCCCTGCCGTTATTGATCAATAGAAATGCTCTCATTGTTCACTACAATGGTCAGAATTATTATCCGGTATTCAATTTCTATTCGTCAGAAACTTTTGGACAGGATATTCCGGGTGAAGCTAACTATCGCCTGCTTAACAAACAGTTCAAACAGCAGGATGGTGATAACTGGGTGCTTATGCCCCTCTACCCATACGGACCAAATGAAAATCTTCTGGATGAAATAGAGGGATACCCCCCTACCGCGCCGGATTGGAAACACTTCTGCGGTACCGATAATAGAGGGCGTGATGTTTTTGCCAGGCTCATGTATGGCTTTAATATTTCGATATCCTTCGCTATAGTTGTCTCGGCTTTGAGCTATCTCATCGGGGTATTACTTGGAGCTATATTGGGATACTATGCCGGTAAAGTCGACATCATTGGTCAGAGAATGATAGAAATATGGTCCACTCTCCCCTTCTTTTATTTGATTATTATAATAAGCTCGATCGTTCAGCCTAATTTCATAATCCTTGCTGTAATACTTACTCTCTTTGGCTGGATGAGCATTACTTACTATATACGCGGCGAATTTTACAGAGAAAAATCCCGCGAATACGTTCAGGCAGCGGTGTCTATGGGTGCTAAAAACAGGGTGATCATTTTAAAACACGTACTCCCCAATTCCCTCGTGCCCATCATCTCATTCCTCCCGTTTGCTATTGTCGCAAATATTAATTCGCTTGTGGCGCTGGATTATCTTGGATTTGGTCTTCCGCCGCCTACACCTAGCTGGGGAGAGCTTATGAACCAGGGTCTGTCTGATATTACCAAATGGTGGCTTCTCACTACGCCGGTTGCTTCATTATTCTTAACTCTGCTTGCGATCGTCTTTATTGGTGAAGCTATTCGTGAAGCGTTTGATCCGAAAGTTTACTCAAGGTTACGCTAGATTTTAAATTGAAATTGGAAATCTTATAATATAATGTCTCGAAAAAAACTCGTAGAAGTCAAAGACCTTAAGACCTACTTTTTTGTAGAGGATAGCGATGCTAATCTCAAAGAGCAGGCCGCTCATCATATTATTGCCGACAAAAAGCTTAAAGGAAAAGTAGCCGCTAAAGCCGTAGACGGTGTAAGTTTTGATATTTATGAAGGTGAAGTTTTAGGAATCGTTGGCGAGTCCGGTTCCGGCAAATCCGTTACCGCAAACTCTATCCTACGTCTCATTCCGGATCCCCCCGGTAAAATTGTCGGAGGCGAGATATTTTTCAAAGGTACAGACCTCTTGAAATTGACATACGATGATATGCAGGACTACAGGGGAAACGAGATTACTATGATCTTTCAGGAACCGCTTACGTCTCTCAACCCTGTTATGAGGATAGGAGATCAGATTATTGAGGTTATAGTACGCCACCAAAAACTTGACAAGGAAAAAGCATTCAATAAAGCCGTCGAAATGATGGCTCAGGTGGGCATTCCGAGCCCTGAAAAAAGGATGAGAGACTATCCTCACCAGTTTAGCGGAGGTATGAGACAGCGCGTTATGATAGCCATGGCGCTTGCGTGCAACCCGTCACTTCTCATAGCCGACGAACCTACGACAGCGCTGGATGTAACCATACAAGCACAGATTATTGACCTGATGTTAAAACTGAAAAATGAAAGAGAAGACTCCGCAATTCTGCTCATTACACACGATCTTGGCGTCGTGGCAGAAACATGTGACAGAGTGATAGTAATGTATGGCGGAAAGATCCAGGAGATCGGTGACGTAGATACTATATTCAATAATCCAATGCACCCATATACAAAAGGCTTGCTCAATTCTCTGCCTAATCCTGCGGAGAAAACCGACACAAGATTGAATGCGATTCCGGGACTTATTCCTCACATACTCGAGTTACCTAAAGGATGTAAATTCTGTACACGTTGTCCGGAAATTAAAGAATCATGGTATTGTGACGTCGAACCCGAATTGATGGAGCTCGAACCGGGGCATTTTGTAAGATGCCACCTTTACGAAAAAGAAACTGCTAAAGCTCAATAATATGAAGCCTGAAAATATACTGGAGATAAAAGACCTTACTGTTGATTTTCCCATAACCGGGGGGATATTCTCTAGAAAAGTTGCTGATGTAAAAGCGGTCGAAAATGTTTCGCTGGAAGTCAAAAAAGGCGAGACCATGGGACTCGTCGGTGAATCAGGCTGTGGCAAATCTACTCTCGGAAAAGCCGTCATCAACATTCTACGTTTCGGATCTCCGGATGTATTCACAAGCGGAGAGATCTGGCTCAGGACAGGGGATGGCGAAATTAACCTGCTTTCTTTAAAGCCCAAAGAAATGAGGAAGTATCGCGGCGATGTACAGATGATCTTCCAGGACCCGTATTCGTCGCTCAATGCGCGTCTTACCGTCGGACAGATCATTGAGGAGCCTCTTATTTATCATACAAAGATGTCAAAGGCTGAAAGAAAAGAAAGGGTCGCATGGCTTCTCGAAAAGGTTGGACTTCAGGCAGAGCAGGCAAAAAGATATCCGCATGAATTTTCCGGCGGACAAAGACAAAGGATTGGTGTTGCAAGGTCTCTCGCTACAAATCCAAAACTTATCATTGCAGATGAGCCGGTTTCGGCGCTCGATGTTTCTATCCAGGCGCAGGTTATCAACTTGCTTATGGATCTGCAGGAAGAGTTCGACCTGAGTTTAATGTTCATTGCTCACGATCTATCGGTAGTTGAGCATATCAGCTCGCGTATAACCGTGATGTATCTCGGCAAAATAGTTGAGGTTGGTCCGGGTAAAAGAGTGTATCATAACCCGATTCATCCCTATAGCCGCGCTTTACTCTCGGCGGTTCCGCTTCCAAACCCAAAGTTCCGCGACAAAAAGCGCATCATCCTCAAAGGTGATGTACCCTCGCCATTAAATAAACCTTCCGGATGCGTCTTTCGTACTAGATGCCCTATCGCTAAACCGGAATGCGCAACGTTCGACCCAAAGCTCGAAACAAAAGAGCCCGATCATACAGCCGCATGCCCTTATGTTAGCGCTACGACTGACGAGATGACTGAAAAATATGATATTTTAAAGGGATAGATCCTTCGCTTACCCGTTCATAAGGCTGTCTATACAGGTAACCGCTTCGCCAATAGTTTGGAAATTCTGATCATCTTCTGGAATTATAACATCAAATTCCTCTTCGTACTTCATAACAAGATTATCTGTGTGAGCGCTGGTATTCGTATCATCGTTTACTTCAGATGGATCTAGACCCATCTCTTTGGATACGATTTCCATCACCTTTGATTCTATTTCTGTAATTGTCAACTTTTCTTTCTCCTTGAGTTAGAATTGATAAAATTATTAATTTTAATTTGTATGCAATGATGTAAATGTATTAATAATAAAACTTATTCGCAAGGAAGTGATTATAAAGAAATATTTTTGAGGATAACTAATTAAAGTTCATTTGCTTTTTGAAGCACCCATTCTTTGTAGGGAATATATTCAGTTTTATTTATTTCTTTCTTAAGAAAATCTCTCTCCAATTTTGCAGGCTTGTTAATATCATCTTTTATTTTCACCAGTTTCCCTAAATACTTAAGGAAGTTTCCAAAATATTCTTTTCTTTCTTTTCCAACATTTTTATTGTTTATTAAAAACCGCTTATAAGATTCAATTATTGATTTAACGCTTTCCCAATTCCCTAGCTCATAACATATCATCAAGTTGAGATTTCTTATATCATACTTAAATGCAAAATAATCATATGCTACCTTATTTACTTCTTCCAGTGCTTTTTCATACTCCCCCTTTTGAAAATGAAGGAAAGCCATAGAATAATGATACGTGTTTTCCTGGTAGTCCTCTTTTAATTTCTTTATATATGTATTTATAAATTGCTCAGACCACACAAAATCATTTCTACGTAAGCTTAATATCAATACGTTCCTGAATAGGTCTATTGGTAGATACATATTTTTACTATGAAGAAAGTATTCATTCTCAAGATACATCTTGTAATTAACAAAGTGTTCCTCTTCAAACGAAGAGCTCTTATCAACTCTATGTTTAAGCGTACCGTAATCGAGCAGTTTACCAAATAAATAATGTCTTTCGTCTTGGGTTATTATATCAGCATTTTCGATCAATAATTTCTTAAACTTCTTATAGTACTCCTGGTCCTTTATATTTTCAAAAGCATTTATCATATTCAAGTATATCTCGTAAATGACTGAATTTTTATCTTTGCGGTTTATAAGGTACTCCAAAACACCCGTAAGCTTTATCCTCTTAGAAAAATCCGTAGGAAGTGTGTCCCCTATATCGTAATTATATATTTTCTGAAATTTCTCTAAAAAATCCATCTCCTTTAAATGCATCAGAATAAAAAAGTTGATCAAATCTTCACCTCTGCTTATTAATATCTGCATTACATCTTCTATATCAAGTGGACTTGATATCTTTTTATTTGCAAGGTTGAAATTAAATTTCTCGGTTTCCAGCTCAAATTTGATTAAATAACTATTCCCGTCCGTATCTACTTCGGGAAGAGTTTTTTCTATTCTCTTTACGTTCTTCTCAAATAAACTGGAGATCCTGCGCTTATTCAGTTCACTGATAAGATGGAGGTCTTTACGGTATTCTGATACTTCAAAGCTCTTTAGCATAAGATAGTTCTCACCTAGCAAAAGAAGCCTGGACAAAAGGTTTCTTATCACTTCATCTTTGTATGAGGTACTAGGATGAAGCTTCAAGTAAATATTCTCTTTTGTAAATGTTTGGGAGTTAAAATCCGGATAATACTTCATAAGGATATCATAGAATCTTATAATTGTCTTATTTGTATTAAAATAAGGAGACGAAAGAAATATACGGAAGTCCTTTACTTCTTCCGGTGACAAAGCCTTAAGGATATCAAGTGCCTTACTTTTCAGCATTAGGTTGAGTAATTATCATTGAATACCCAAATTATCCTTTTTATTTTAAACTTTAAACTCAAAAAATCTGATTTCACGTGGAAAATGACGAAAAAAGTCTCTCGCAGGTTATGAATAAAGTTGCCGGTGATGGATATGTAAATGAATTCCGTCTTAGTGAGGGCAAGATGACCCTCGGCAAAGATACTAAACAATACTATCCGGAAGATCTTCTAATCACAAAGTCATACCGGTTCGAGGGCGAAACAGATCCCGGTGATATGGCTGTACTATATCTCATCCATACTAATGACGGGAAAAAAGGTATTCTTGTAGATGCATACGGTACTTACAGCGACCGCAAACTCTCCGATTTCTTAAAAAACGTACCCGTTAGCAAAGACGACGAAAGCCGCGAAGCCTGATTCATCTTGCAAAAACAGCCTTCAGTAACGTACTTACTAGAAGATCATGATTCCAGTATTGGCTATGTGCCCTTAAATAAAAGATCCCAAGTAAGTTTGCCAATGTCAATGCTTCTCTATCTTGTAAGTTTATTATTCTCTTGGGATTTTTACTATCCTCCCACTCCGGCCAATCATAATACCGTAATCTAGCACTTACAAGATCAAGCCAGCTGTAAATATTTACCCATCTATCCGGTCTGAATCTGTAATCTACTACCATAGGTTGTTTTGAGGCCGCAAGGGCTTCACGGATCTCTGATCTCTCTTTTACTTGGCTCCTAAAAATGAAAGCTGTCTTGTCTAAAGGCGAACCAAAGGTGATTAAGTATTTTGTCCTATCAAGTATATTCAGTTTTTTTACTTTCTTCGATGTGTCTGCAATATCATCCATATTGATGAGTGAATTTAAGGTATCATATATTATTACCGACCCTAGAGAATGTCCAACCAATACAACATTTTCATACAGATAATTTCCATCATCATCCGAAATAGCTGAATAGATCGACTTGGAAATTTTTAAAGCGCATTCCTTTATCTTAGCCCGGGTTTCATAATATTTGTTAAGCTTATGTGACGAAACATATATCGCGACATCTCCAATAAATTTCTTCACAAAATTATATGCGCCTACTGTGACACCTACTGGAAGTATATAATACAAAAGTACATTCAAAATGTTTAGTTCCTTACCACTGAATATAGCATAACATATAAGGAGTGGCGGTCCAAAACTAATAATTGCAACTACCAAAGTTACTAATACAAAGATCGGGATTTTTAACCAGCTCTCTTTAAACTTTCTAAAACCACCGAATATCCATCTTACAAATCCTTTTCCAAAAGCGAAGCCAATACCTGCCATACCTGAACTTATCAAAAATTTTACTGTTTCCCAAAATGATATCTGTCCTTCGCAAAAAGGTGCCCAATACGCCTCGTAAATATGAACTTCTCTTCTTTCCCCATTTTTGTTTTCTATAACTCCCTCAACTCTGGCATAAGTATCATCCCCAAATAAGGCCTGAGATATTTTAAAAGTATCTTGCTTAATGTTTTTTTGAAGTGCTTCAGCAACATTCGTTATTGTCTCGTATGGAACCTGCTGTCCCATTCCATGACAAAACAAAATTGCTACCTTCGATGACCTTTTTTCATTAGCAACTTGGCTAAAAGCAATGTCCTCGTTTTGTTCAGACGTCGTTGAAACCTTCACAGGACTGGTTACATAAACTTTTGAGACATTCGATTCTTCCATAAAATATTGTTTTCCAAATTTAATTTATTCAACTTAAATATTCCATAAAAATTATTAATAAACTATAGTAATCATAGTAAACTACTATATTATCAAGATTATTCTTTCGTAAAAATTAAATTTATTCTTTAGTGCAAATATTCTTATACTTAATTATTTCTTAAATCTCTTTAATTTTGTATTCATTGACCTTCCTAAATAAATCATTTAAAACAAATAAAATTATGCCTGAGAAAAAAATTATTGCTGTCGTAGGTGCTACAGGTGCACAAGGAGGAGGATTGGCAAGAGCTATCCTTAACGACCCGAATAGCGAATTTTCCGTTAGAGCTCTTACTCGAAACCCCGATTCCGATAAAGCAAAAGCGCTCGCTGATATGGGAGCTGAAGTAGTAAAAGCCGATGTAGATGATGTTGAAAGCCTTAAAAAAGCTTTCGATGGTGCTTATGGAGCATTCTGCGTAACCTTCTTCTGGGATCACCTATCTGCGGAAAAGGAAAAAGAAGAAGCAAAGAATATGGCTGAAGCCGCTAAAGCCGCCGGCATTAAGCATGCTATATGGTCCACGTTCGAGGATGTTCGTGATTATGTTCCTCTCGATAGTGATCAGATGCCTACCCTTATGGAAAAATACAAAGTACCGCACTTCGACGGAAAAGCCGAAGCCGATCATTACTTTACCGACCTGGGCGTGCCGACTACTTTCCTTTTAACTTCATTCTACTGGGATAATTATATTTACTTCGGACTCGGACCGCAAAAAGGTCCCGACGGAACACTCGGCATTACCTTCCCGCTCGGTGACAAAAAAATGCCGGGTATATGGGCTGAGGATATCGGTAAAGCAGCTTATGGCATTTTCAAAGATCCCTCATACATCGGTAAAACCGTCGGTGTAGCAGGTGAACATTTATCCGGACAGGATATGGCGGACACATTCGGCAAAGTGATGGGAGTCGAAGTCAAATATAATGAGGTGCCTGCTGACGTGTATCGTAGTTTCGACTTTCCCGGTGCGGACGAAATGGGCAATATGTTCCAGTTCAAACGCGACTTTGACGAGGAATATAAAGCACACAGGAATCTTGATGAGACGAGGAAATTAAACCCCGAACTAAAAACATTCGAACAATGGCTCACAGAGCATAAGGATAGCATTCCTATGCCGGAATAACAAAGATTTAATGTTGTTATAACTAAAAACCGGGATATTTATCCCGGTTTTTTATATAGAACTCAAAACTAACAACATTTTAAAAATTTTTTCTTTGACTTTGAGATTGCATTTCCCTAGAATTAAATAACTGACTCAACCTTCCTTTTGATTTCCCTTTTCACTTATCTGCAAATACAAACTAACGTTCCTTTAAACTAAATCAAAAGGAGAGTATTATTATGTGGATAGGTGCAATCCGGCTTAATGTCCATACAAAGGACGCTCCGTTCGCCGGAACGGATAGCCTCGTTCAAGCCCTCGTCATCAGGGATGGAGTGAACTTACGTACACTCAACCTCGATTATCCAACCGAAGATGACCTGGAAAGAGGTGCGATAAGAAATTACGATTATATCGGTTCTACCAAGCTCCCGCGAAAAAATGACAAGACACCATCTCTTCCGCCCGGGATCAGCCAAAGTCCAATGCCATACCCGGGATATGGTTTCGAATTTTCGAACGGGATGAACGGACATCTTATTATTCAGCTCAAGATCAATGGCTCCGACATGTGGATTAAAGATAATGTTGACCTCTACGTGCAAAAGATCAGGCTGGTTGCTACCAGCTTCGATACTCTTGCGTGGCAGAGAGACTCCTTCTGGACTTACATAGCCAGCTGGTCGCAGGATGCCGCCCTGAGTACTGATTCCGATGAGGGATTTACAAAATGGAATCTCGTTCTTACGTAATTTGTTTACGGTTTTTTATTTTGAAATTCCGCTCCATAATAGGTAATTTACTACACTTTGCCAAAAGTGTAGGGGCTATAGCTCAGCTGGTAGAGCGCTTGAATGGCATTCAAGAGGTCAGGGGTTCGACTCCCCTTAGCTCCACAAATCCTACCTTAATATCCTCAAATGAAAAAATATCTATATTTTAATACTTAAATAGTCTATCATGGAAAGAACTGAACTAGAACAAATTGTACAGTACGATTATTCCTACAATGATGATTTTGATATTACTGAAATAGATGCTAGATTTTCTTGTTTGATTGGATCATTTATTATCTATTTTAATTCTCTTGAAAATGAATTGAATGTATGTTTGGCTGATATAATACATTCAGCATCTCATGAAATGGGTTATCAGATAATTGAAGGTTTAATGATGCAAAATAAGATTAAACTTTTCTACAGATTATACTTAACCCTGGCCTCAAATTTGGCACCAAGAAAGAAGAAAAGAATTAAAGAAATAAAAGATGCACTTACTAAAATTAATCTCTTTAGAAACATTTTAGTTCACGGTAATTGGTCATTATATAATAAAAATGGTATGTTGCGTACCAAATTTTATACAGACACCAAAGGAAATGGAGAAGTATATTTTAAGTCAATCAGGGTTCTTAAAAGAGATATCAAGAGTAAAATCGCTCAAATTAGAAAATTGGAATTAGAAATCTTTGAATTACGTGACATTTTAATAAATTAACAATCAGGTCCCATAATTAGAGCCAGCAGAATTGCAGATTTTTTTCATATGTATTAATTGCCTCTCTATTGACAATATCTTAATTTTATAGTAGCTTTATAAAGTCTTTAGTCATTAATAAATTTACAATGAAGCTGGAATACCCTACTATAATATTAGAATATATTCTCTCGGGAATTTTTACATTATCTCCATTTCTTTTCTTTTTATACCTTAAAATCCCTATCCCAGAATTAGGATTACCTCAGAACGTCTTTCTAATATTACTATTATTGTCAGTTTCATACTTAGCTGGAATTGGATCAAATGGCGCGGCTATGAATCTGACAAGATTTATATTAAGAAATGCTCGCAATAAAATTGTAACTGACTTTAAAGAATCCTTGAATACTCAAATAAAATGCCTTAAGGAAATAGGCTGTAAGTGCAATAATAGTGGTGCTGAGATTAGTGACACAAAAGACGATAATTATAATTTGATTGAATGCTTGGCAATTCATGTTAATGATTCTGCAAAACATATTGACGAGGAAGTACAATACCTCCGCCGGTTAAACCGTATGGCCAGGTCTGGATTGATAGGACTTTCTTTGTGGTTGTTAACTTTAATAATATTACTTTTTTTGGGGATTAAGGGTGAAAGTAATCTACCCCAATCAATTTATTTCCTTAAAGATGAAACGACTCTAATTTGGATCCCTATAATTTTCATTTTATTAATTGGAGCTGGGTTAATCGTTGGGTATTGTAATCAGTCTAAAAGCCAGGCAAGGAGAATTGTAATATGTTTTCTATCTTTAAATTTCTCCAAGGAAATCCAAAATGTAAAAAGTTATTATGTGGAAGAGGATGCCGATGTAGCCACTCTTGTCAATAAAATTCAAGAAAAAATAACAAATAAAAAACATAAACCAATAGGTGGCATTATATCATCCACTTCAAAATTTTATCAGGTAATGGTAGAGTACAGTAATGCCTAATGTACTTTTCCTACCGTATTCTACCCGCACACAGAAATTGCGGTTTTTCAATGAATTTATCGAACTTATTATGACAAAAACGATCCCGGCATACAACAACTCCTTGGCAGGAGAAGAAAAGAAGATCGCTAAGATCTTAAGAAAAGAAATTGATGAAAATCTCTCCTCATCGGAAAGCAAAATATGGCACGGTCACCCGGTATGGTTTTTGGATGGCAACCCGATTGTTGGTTACAGCAAACTCAAAGACTGTGTTCGCCTGCTTTTCTGGAGTGGTCAATCATTCAAATCGAAAGGTCTTAAGCCTGAAGGCAGTTTCAAGGCCGCTGAAGCTCGGTATACGGATTCAGAACAGATAGACCTAAAGGCTTTGAAACGATGGCTTAATGAATCGAAGAAGATCCAGTGGGATTATAAAAATATTGTCAAAAGAAAAGGCATCCTTGAACGCCTTCAATAGTATAAGCTGAATCAAGCAGATTTTAGTTTGACACCTACCTCACTGCTATACAATTCGGGTGATTTAATCCACCTGCTGAAATAAATATACTTATAAAAGCGCCCGTGCTGTCATATTTGTTCACATGGTTCTGTGTCCAGTCGCATAGGAATAATGAGCCGTCTTCTCCGAAAGCATAGCCTTCTATATTGGATAACCCCGAAATATATGTGCCGAGGAAATTTCCCGTGCTGTCGAACCTCTGCACTTTCCCCAGCGTCCAATCTGTCACATACAGATCACCCGTCGAATTGTTAAACCATATATTACTGGGTCCCGCTACGTTTCCTGTGTTTACAAATACAGAATTATATGTACCGTCCGGGTCGAACTTCATTATCTTCCCATTAGCTCCTGTGCCGTATGATGCCGCATAGAAATTGCCCGCGTGGTCGCACGCCGTTCCCAAACCGTTCGGCACGCCTACACTCGTAAACTCCCCTATGAAGTTTCCATCAAGATCGAAACGCGCGATCTTATTTTGTGACACCCCCCACTGGCTAACGTATATATAGGAACCTGCTTTGAGCATCTTCGTCGGATTATCCAGTGCATACCCGCTCGTAAAATCTCCTAGGTAAGCCCCTGTAGATGAACTGTATTTCTTTATTGCCGTATTACCGCGTCCTGTTACAAGTAATAAGCTGTCATGTATGAATAAAATATCCTGAGTAGTATTTAGCCCTCCTGACCCGGATGATATAAAATCGTCAATGTATGCTCCGGTCGAGTCATATCTCTTCACCGAACTTGTATTCCGGCTTCCTACGAAATACTCGGTATTCGTCACACTTGTTTGCTCTGGTTCTATAACCTTAGTGGTGCAGGAAAATAATGGAATTCCCAGGATAAACATAACCAATGCTATCCTTCCAAAGATAGAAATGCGCATAATGCCATATATTTTATGGATTTATAAAATTGTGAGGGTGTGATACATAATGAACTACCTTTGTTACGAAAAAATAAATCCTCGTGTTGCATCAATTCCTCCCCCACACTTTGTCATCCCCGCGAATGATGGGGTCTAATAACTATTAGACCATAAAATATCTTCCATAGAAGACGCAGCCTTCTCAATTTCACCCTCCCCCCTTGCCATCCCACGAATGATGGGGTCTAATAACTATTATTCCATAGAATATCTTCCATGAAAGACGCAGTCTTCCAATATACGGCATTATAAAAATTACCGTAAAAATTATGAAGTTTTCTGTGCACCTCGATTTATCGAGGGCGGGAAAATTCTGTCTGAGCATAAGTTCATCCGAATACTAATACGGCTATTAGCTGCGAGTTTATTTTCCCGAACAGAAAAACGGAAATAATTTTAGGTAATTTTTATTGAGCCGGCGCGTTTTGGTACTTTTGCGCGGTCAAAAGTACATGCACTGAGCAACAAAAAGTATATATACGTATATAACCCTTTCTCCCTTGCATTCCCACCTCCCCCTTGTCATCCCCGCGAAGGCGGGGATCTAGACCCGCACTTCTAAACGTTGCTAAACACATTATTCGGTCTCTGTACCTCATGCGACCAACACAACAAAAAGTATATATACGTATATAACCCTTTCTTCATTTAATCTAACTTGACTTCACATTATTTTGCATTGGTTATTCGAATAACTAGGTTCTGCCGTCGGCTTGTTTCTTAGTAGGCACGCCTTCGGCGTTTGATGAACCCGGTATTTACGGCAGGAACGGTAATATCCGCGCTCTGCGGTGTTCTGTTTGTCTAACTTGCATCGCTTTCACTGTTGCTTAAGTAAAGATTGTCAATGTCCTAGGTCGCTAGGCGGGCGGGACCGCTTGATTACTTCTGTTCGAAGGGTCTATACCGGCAGCATAAGCTGTCCCTTGTGCATCGATTGTGAGAGGATCATTTCATGCAAACTGCTATGTATGTGCAGTGAGGGATGTTGTGGCAGGGAGATAAGTGCATTCCCTGCGGCGGTGAGAGTCTAATAGTGACTTTGGATCGGACCTCTACTAAAAAGTCCGGCGAAACAGTTCAGCCGTCTGTAATGCGATTCTGATCGCGTGAAGGTGTTCCGTCGCCTTTGGCAGAAGGAGCAGTTGTATCCTTATCCTCTGTGGGATACATACCGTAGAATACTGTATAACGTATGATACAACGAAATCAGGCTAGCCTGTTTATTATTTGTTATTCCCGCGAAGGCGGGAATCCAGAAGATAAAACTAAAACGATGAAATAAACTAAATCCATTAACATAAACTAAAAACGAGGATGATAAAATCATCCCCCCTTTTACAAAGGGGTCTACGACCTCGTAGAGGGGAAAGAGGGGGGTTAAAGAGCAAACACAAACACACTACCACAACAACAAAATATCACAATAAAAAACGGGGACCGGAGCCCCCGTTCATCACGACATCGGAGTGAGATGATTCTCTTACTTAATCATGGAAGAATTTAAACTCTATCTGTTTCTTTCTTTATTTCCTCCAATCTGGACATCATCTTCATTATATGATTATGCTCCGATTTTGATATTTTCCTGCCGTCCTCGAGAAAGTGTGACAGGTATCCGCTCATTATTATCATTTCTGTTAAAAGCGTATCACCGATTCCGCTTTTTTTCTTCTTATATAACGCATCCTTTATTATCTTTTTGACAATAATAACGTTCTTTTCTATTTCATCCTTAAATTTACTATTCAATTACTTCTTTTTAAACGTTGCTATTTTATAAGTATCATTTTTTTTCCTGAAACAACATTATTGTCCGTGATTAATGAGTAAAAATATATCCCCGATGCCAGACCTTTTGCGTTGAAATTTTTAGTTATTACTCCGGCGTTCATTTGCTCATTGTCGATTAAATTTGCGACTTCCCTGCCGGTTACATCATATACCTTTAACGAAACTAATGACTGGGTTGGTAACCCAAATCTTATCGTAGTGGAAGGATTAAACGGGTTAGGGTAGTTCTGTTCCAGGAAGTAACCTTCCGTAACAGTATTTGAAAACGTTAACTCAGGTGTACCTGTTACTGTTTCAATATATTTAAATACAACATTGTTGGATCCGCAAAGAAAAGCCCGGTTGGTAGCTGTCATCTTGATTGATAAAATACCGCTAAATGTTCCTGACGTATTGCTGATCTCCCATGTATCACCCCCATCCCTGGTCCGAAAGATGTTTCCAAAACTGCCTGATGCCATTCCATTATACCTGTCAATAAAATTAAATCTGCTGATGTTGGCTGCAATTGGGACGTCAATGGTGTCCCACGATATGCCGCCGTCAGTAGTTCTTCGCATTCTCCCGTTTTGAGATGACAGGAACCCGGTATTGGCATTAAGGAACTGAATGCCGTAAACATCATCTGTCCCAAGGCCCGCGTCAAACGATGTTGCGGAGAGTCCGCCGTCTGTCGTTCTATATAAGTCCTGATATCCTCCTATCCAGCCGGTATTTGCGTCAACGAAAGAACAGGTCAAGGCTCCTGACACAGAATCTGGTGCAATGGGAGTCCAGTTTGAACCTCCATTGGTTGTTTTGAAATTATTTCCCTGCCACCCGACTACCCAGCCGGTATTTTCATTCAAGAAGAAAATGTCGTCGATCTCCGAGCCCGATCCTGTCGGCGAGGTTAAATTCCAATTTGCTCCTCCGTTGGTTGTTTTAGCAACAACACCTGATGTACCTGCTGCATAACCTGTTAACGAATTCACCATAGAAATACAAAGGAGGGTCTGACCGCTTACAGACGAGTAGTTACCTGCCTGCCAGTTCGAACCTCCGTTTGTCGAATACATTACCTGGTCCACACCTCCGGTTTGACCAACTACAATGACCCTGCCGTCAGAGCTTTCCGCCCAAAGGTCATATGAAGAAGCTCTTTTGACATAATTAGTAAATGAAAATGCACCATTCGAACCATATCGCGTATTGATCAAACCTCCTACACCGACTGATAAAAGGGTATCCCCTGTAAATGATACATCCGTCGAATAATAAGGTAGCGCAACATTTTGTGTAAGGGGACGGATCCTGATAGAATCCCAGCTGTTAGTACCAACTACAGCCCGGTAGACAAATGTATTGTCTCCCGTAACAAAAACATAATCTGTTCCCGATATATTCTTAAAGTCTATGTCTACATAGCTGGAGGATGGAAGCCCGGCATTAATATCAGTCCATGAATTTCCAGAATTTGTTGTCCACATAACGGTACCAAAAGAACCGCTTAAATACCCGGTGTTATTATCGATAAAATTTACGTTCAAAAGTATTGACGCCCCGGTAATAACTGTGCTCCAGTTAACACCGGCGTTAGTCGTCTTATAAACGTTACCGTTAGTTGCAGCGCAAATAACACTATTGGCATCAAACGCATAAATACCATAGTAATTTATACTCGATGGCGGATTACCCAATTGCGTCCAGGTTACTCCTCCGTCCGTAGTCCTGGCGGCTTTAACATTTGTTCCGCCGCAGAGAAAACCGGTGGTCGAATTAAGCCAGTACATGTCATGCCATTGCTCATCGCTATTCAAAACGGTCATAGTATCCCATGTATTACCACCATTGGTTGTTTTAATCAACTTTCCTCCTTCCCCACATACATAGCCGGTATTTATATCAAAAAAGTACATACTGTATAAAGTAGAAGACACATATCCATCGCTTCTTTTGCACAGGTTATTTTTTATTTGCCAGTTCACTCCCGCATTGGTCGTCTTCATAAATAACCCGCCTTCACCAATAGCATACCAGTTATTTGCATTCCACATTTTTACATCGTAAAGAGTATTTCCCTGCGGGGTGGGGTGTACCCATTTATATTCTCCGTCCTGCGCGTATGCGCTCACGGCACAAAATAGAATTGCAAATATAGCTATATAATTCTTAATTGTTTTCATCTTTTTAGAAAAATTCTCCCCGTAATTTTTTTAGTGTTTATTCGAAACCGTAAGTAAAATTAAGACCAAAGACATAATTAAAAAGATTATCAGCGTCTTCGCCCGGTACCCTGATATTAAATCCCGGACGGATATTTTTATAGGGAACGGTAATTAATAATCCGTATTGAACGAAGTTGTATTTATCGGGATATTCCGGACCGGAATCTACTGCATATCTTCCTGTCAAACCAACGATCACGTTTACATATTTATCCATATATCCGGTTTGAAGAGTGTAGTCTGCTGAAAATTCAGGCTGGTTGTAAAATCCCAGTACTTTAGTATTGAACCAGAGATTCCCGCCGACACGGGCTTTAATAAGGATATTATTTTCCGTTACTGTTCGGAAATTTATTGCTGCATACACCGGAACGATCTTTCTTATAAATGCTTCAGACCTGTCGATATCAGCGCGTACACCTACAACTGTTCCGGCAACGGGATCTTTTGAAACGACCGGAATTCTAAGCCCAAGCTCAAACATCAGCGGAGACCTAGGGAGATGATACTCAGCTCCAATGTAAGGATTGCCGATCTTTAGCCCGCTTTCGTTAAGGTCGTTTAGTGAATCGGCTCCATAATCAAGTTTCCCATTCACGAATGGAAGCTCGGCAACCAGTGTGAGATTCTTATAAATATTATACCTACCTGTCAGGTAGATTGCCGCCGATAAACCACTAAACCCGGGATTTAACGATCCGCCTAAACTATCTTGAGCTATAAACGGTTTATCAATCTCGATCGAAATAGAATTTCCGCTTCCGTAATCAAGCCACTCAGATTGCGCATTTGCATTTTCATTTGACATAAAAAGAGCTGTCAGAACAAACAAGACACCGATAAATTTTATACTATTATTCCTTTTCATTCTCTTTCTTTTTATTTTGTTTAATTCAATGTTACGCATGGTGTATTCAACGTATTGTTTTTGCACGTTGGCGGTCTTGGAACATTAGAATTCAGGAATGACGTGAAATTATCAGAGCACATTGTGGGCATACCGCCGGGACCGACATTAGAACGCCCGTTCGTGCATTTTGCTGTTAATGCGTGTACTACCGGCCAGAGATACCTTTTCCCAACGGAACCGTTTCTTTGGGCAACTGCTGAAAATCCCGGATATGTTTCAAAATGAAAATTTGAAACATATGAACCATCACTGCATTTTTCAACGTAACCGGTACCATTAGTCCAGCCATCATGTGATTGATATCCTGAATTTGTAAAATATTTGTATGGAGTTGACGTGTACTCTTCATGATAACCACATAAATTACTTGACTGTTGTTTAGGGTAAAAAACCCAGGAGAAAGTAGTGCCATCCTGTACAACAGCAGTTGGATGATTATACATATTCTGAACACTTTCATTAGAAGTAAAGAAAGGAATGACGGCAGATGTTTCATTAGCATCAAAAAAAGTTATATTAATGGAGTCGGAGGCTATCACCGTCTTGCTGATCATAGAGTTAAAACCCTGGGCATCGAGGTATTCATAGAGAGCACCGTATGAGCTTGCCGCAGTAACATCGATCCATTGTATAAGGTCGGTAGAATTTGCAAACGTAAGTCCCGATAATCCCCTGTAAGTAGTATCAGTTAGTTTTGTATAAAAATAACCTGCGGCGGGACCGCAAGGTTCACCATTATACAACGGCATCCGGCAATTATTATAACCTGCCTGGACAGTAAAGTCTTCCAGAGAGCGTGTCCACACGACCGGATTTGTAGAGCTGTATTGGAATATAAAATGCTCGGAAGTGTACTGCGCTCCACCGTATGTCATCTGAGTAAGAAGTGAATTGTAAAGCTGGTTCGTTTCAATTCCTGATTCGTTACAAAAATATAACGCACTTCCATTTGCGTTGCACACAGCCTGTATCGAGTCTGCACTAAGAGTGCTTCCCCCGGGTCTTCCAGCTTCCACCCATGCGTAATAATGATTTGCTTCACTTATCAATAGTAACCCAAGGGACTGCCAGTAATAATAATAATTGGTTATTGCGTCAACACCATTATAGTAAGATGTATCCCCATTTAACATATTTTCTTCAGGTAAACGCAAAGCCTTTACACAGGAATATATAGCTCCTGAATTACTCTCCAGGTTTTCTTGCATATGTCCCATTTGTGATCCAATATCTGTCCATCCCGGATTATTACCAAGTACCTTATCCGACCAGCTGCGCATAGTTGTATCAGGTATTGTGTCCCCGACACTTGCAACGCTCAACATGGCATTATACTGGTTATAAAGCTCCTTGATCTCACCTATCGCATCTTGCAGTGTTGAACTCTGGTATCCGCAATTATTTGCCAATAAAGTCTGATTTATCTGTGTGAGTTCATTATCGACGTCCCCAAGGAGTGTAATAATTGAATCTAATTGTTCGGATATGTTAGCGATCTGCTGTGAATAATTAGTACCACTCGAGCCGGCAATTCCCATAGCACCGAGCACCCAGCCGGTAATGTCGGAGCCTACCTGAGCTTCAGCACCTTCAGCTATATTAGTAAACATAGTTACAATAGCGCTGTATTCGGTATCCTCGGTAGAATTTACGGTCCCCAGCCCGTTATTATTTGGGCCGAAAATGCTTCCGTCTTCAGAGCAACTTACAAGGAAAGCAGCTAAAGCCAGTGACCCTATCAACAGCGTACAGATTATTAAATCCCGTTTTTTACCTATTTTCATGATCCATTTGGTTTAAATTTTACAAGTTCAAAGTACAAACGTGTAAAACTTTTTCCAAAGAAAGATGTTTGTATTATTACACGGAATTCGGCAAGTGTTATTTTTTTATACTTTGTTATGTATTTGAAATATATTAAGTTACATTAACCGTCCGGGGGCAATTTCTTACGCAAACATTTTATGAAAAACACCAAAATTGCCAAACTCCTAAAGACTTTTTCCAGGAAAGAGTTAAAGGAATTCGAAACCTTCATAAATTCTCCTACACAGCTAAAGAAACGTGATGTCAGGAAGACATTTAATGAACTAAAGAAATTTTATCCCGATTTTAATAGTCCTGTCTTTACCGATGAAAATTTGTTCAAAAAAATCTTTCCGGGTCAGAAGTACAGTAAATCAAAATACTCAATAGCAGCATTTCATATTTTCGACGCGGCATGTGAATATCTTATCGCGCTGAACAATAATGAGAATAAGATCGAGAGAGCATTTTCGCTGATGAACCAGTTCATCAACCGGGGGATGAATAATGCCTTTAGTAAGCTCGCCAGGAAAATGGATAAAGAAATTGCTTCATCCAAAATGAGCCTGGATAATTTTTTCTTTTACCGTTACGGATATGAGGATCTGCTCATGAGGTTTTACACCAGCCGGGGTGAAAGTGACCTTCGCTTTAAATCTTTTCACAATAAAATAAATTTAAGTACAGGTTTATTTCTTTTGAGGTTTCTCAGAGGGATGCCCAATATCAAAATAGCCGAAGAATTCTACAAAGTCGAACTGGATACCCGTCTTACAAAAAGGATGATTGACGCAATCGACGTTGATAAGATATTTTCGGATCCGGACATTCACCCTTATCTAAAGATTCTCGAAGTATCTTATTTTTTGTATAAGGGTATGACAGATCCCGAAAGTGAGAAATGGACTCAAAAGGCTGATGAAACATTTTTTAAGAACATATCGCTTTATGACCATGACGAAAGGTCGTTAATATCCATACTACTCACCAATTTATACAGTAAACTTATTCGAGACGCTAAAGACCGAGATGAGAGAGACAGGTTTTCAAGGTTAAAGCATGAAATGACCAAGTCTCTTTTGAAATACGGGCTTATAAAAAATAAGAAAGACCCTTTTATGCCGGATCTTTTTTTCAGGAACGTGGTATTCACCGCACTGGATATCAGCGAATTAGACTGGGCGGAGAAGTTCATCAAAGAATATAATAAGGAATTAAAGCCGGAAAGCAGAAAAAATTTAATGAACTACTGCCTGGCAATGCTGGAGTTCGATCGCCATAATCATGACAAGAGTCTTGAATACTTATCAACCGTTAAATACGACAGTTTCTTTTATAAATCCGACGTGAAGCTCCTGCTCATGCTTCTTTATTATGAGTTAAAACTTTTCGAGGAAGCACATTACATGCTGGATACTACAAAGAAATTTTTAAAAACATCAAAGGAAGTTTCAGAAGAAGACAGGCTTGTATACTCTAATTTCGTTAAACACTACAACAATTTGTTAAAATATCATGATAAGCCTGAAAAGGTATCAATAGAAATGGAAATAGAGGCGATCAAGTTAAACAAAGTCAAAATAGAATACCCTGATTGGCTTTTGAAGAAACTTGAAAATTTACTATAAAAAAGACGGGACCTGCGCCCCGTCTATCACGACATATTGGCAAAGTGATTCTTACTGATTCACTCTAGCTCTTTTTGTATTTCCTTTGCCCTCGAGATCATTTGCTTAACATGACTGCGTTCACTGTCTGACCTTGATCCTTCTTTTACAATGTAATGAGACATATACCCACTTATTATGATCATTTCCGTTATAAGACCATCCCCGATCTTATCTTTTTCTCCGGATAACAAGATCTTAATTTTCCTGTTTAGTCTGCCGGCCAACTGTCTGACCTCTTTATCCAAAGGGTCGTCTTGTATCATTTAAATCCGTATGTAAAGTTAAAACCGACAACGTAATTAATGAATTTTCCCAGGTCCTCACCCGGTACCTTTAGGCTGAAAGCCGGGCGAATATTTTTAAAGAGAAATGTTACAAGCAATCCGTATTCAATGTAATTATATTTATCCGGAGTATTCGGACCGGTATCTATTTCATAATTCCCGCTTAAGCCCAGAATGAAATGAACATTTTTATGAATGTATCCGGTTTGAAGTGTGTACAAAACCGAAAGCAAAGGCTGAGTATAAATTCCAAGTTGTTTTGTATTAAACCAAAGGTCCCCGCCTACACGGGCATTCAATAGTATATTCGATTCTGACACGGTCCTGTAATTTACAGCAGCGGTGATGGGTACAATATTGTGTATGAATGCGCTGACCCTATCTACATCCGCCCGCAATCCATATACGGTTGCCTGGGGCTGCCCTTCCTCCGTAATAGGAATTCTTAATCCAAAATCAACGCTTACGGGACTTTCCGGAAGAGAATATTCCGCTCCAATATATGGATTCCCAAACTTAAATCCTCCTTCATCCTGTATTTCAACCGTATCATCCCATTTGCCGTTCACCATAGGAAGCTCCGCTATAAGAGTAAGTCTCTTTGAGAGGTTATATCTTCCGCTCAAAAAAGCTACTCCGGAAAATGTAGTATATTCCGGTCTTACACCGGCTATAAAGGAACTTGGTTTCACCGGGATATTCGGCTTATAAATCTCGAGCGAAACCGAATTACCTGTTCCATGATCGAGCCACTGTGACTGAGCAGAGGAATCTTTCCCGGATAAAAAAAGTAATGCTATGATCAGGAATACTTTGATTGTTCCAGTAAAGCCGGGCTTGCTCTGAAACAAATTTTTTAAATTTGATTTTAACATTTTCCGGTTATTATTAGTTTAATGTTGTACAAGCTGGAAAAATTTTAGTATTGCTGCACGTAGGCGGACGGGGGATATTAGTATTCAGGAATATATTAAAATCCTCTCCGCACATTGTTGGCACACCACTTAAATTGACATTTGTTCTGCCCGATTTACAGTGAGCATCATAAGCATAAACTTTTGGCATCAGAAAACGATAGATAGCACTGTCTGATAAAGGAGTCCAGTTAGGGGGTTCTTCGTTCCATGCAAATGGAGAATCAAGCTGCCAATCTCCATTATTAAGGCAAAGTGTAACAAAAGCAATATCTCCATCATTAAAAAATAATTTATCATAATCATAAACACTTTGTATAAACTGGTATAAAAGGGTCATACTCTGATTTTGGTAATGCGTCCCCGCAGGAGTGCAGGTTCCATAAGAGTATACAGTTGAAGGAAATAAATAACTAAATGCATTACCGGTGTAATATACTGAAATATTTTCACCGTTATATAAAAAAGCTTTCTGGTCTGTTAGAAAAAACGGTGTAACTTGTAAATTTTGATATGACTGAGAAATTACTACCGTGTTGCCGGGATTTGCAGAGATAATTGTTTTCTCACTCATATTCTTAAAACCTTTTGATTCAAGATAATCCCCGTTTGTATTGAAACTAAGTGAAGACGCTGCATCTATCAGATTATATAATTCCTGCCCGTTGGCAAAAGAGAACCCCGATGTTCCCCGGTAAACCGTATCTCTTAGTACCGAGTTTGCGTTTCCCGCCGTCGGACCGCAGGGCTGCGGGGATGTTATGTGGGGCGGATTTATTTGCGGGTCAGGGCAATTGTAGCCGGCCTGTTGAGTAAAATCTTCCAGAGACCTGACCCATACTATCGGGTTGTTCTGTATATATTGAAGTGTAGTATACTCGTTTGTGTATGATGCTCCACCGTAAGAAAACTGGGTTAGTAAAGAGTTATACAGATCATTTGTGTATCCTCTCACATCATTACAGTATGTCATCGCGGTACTGTTTTGATTACAGACAGCCTGAATCGAATCCGCGGGAAATGTACAGCTGTCTTGAGAGCATGCAGCAACCCACGCATTGAAATGTAAAGCATCGCTAATCATAGATAAAGCTATTACCTGGTAATAATAATAGTAGTTAGTAAGAGCGTCCACATTATTATAATAAATTGTATCTCCGCCAAAAGCCGTCGTCCCGAATGTACTCGGAGGAGGAATCGTAATAATACAGGCATGCAAAACTCCTGTCTGGTTAGAGAGATTTGATTCGATAGTACTAAGAGCATTCGGCAGGGTTGCAATCACCTGATCTGACCAGGCCTGGATAACGCTGTCAGATACAGGCCCGAGTGTAGTGTCACTGGCTGTTTCTATCATTGACGTGTATTGGATGTAAAGGTTTTCAATGCTTCCTATTTCTGTCTGTAGTGACGATGTCTGTTCAGAGCAGTTAAGTATCTGCAGTGTTTGATTTATTTCGTTAAGTGTACTATCCATACTACCCAATAAAGTAATTATGGTATCGAGATCACTTTCGATTAAAGCAATCTGCTTACCGTAGTCCGGGCTGTTTCCTGCAAGACCCATAGCGCCTAATATCCAGCCGTTTATCGAAAATCCAAGTGCACCCTCGGCTCCTTCACCAACAGCTCCAAAAAACTGTGACAAAGATGAAGTAATAATTTCACCTCCTCCAATATTTCCGTTATTATTATTATTTGGCCCTATAACGATCCCGCTATTATCTTCGGAACAGCTGACAAAAAATGCTGCCGTAAATAGTGAACCGACCAATAATATACAGATAAATATATCCCTATATAATCTTTTATCCATTTTGCCCAAATTTTGTTAAAATTGCATTTTCTTCAAAATAAACCATTTATTAATTATTTCCCAATTAATTATTTCGAGATTATTACACAGGAGATTGCTTTTACAAAATTGTGTTACTATATTAAGATATGTATTATAAGCACTTACTGAGTACACTTTCTAGTTATTATTACACATGAGAGATGCAAACATCATACGGGTTTTAAAGACTTTTACAAAAAAAGAGATCGATGAATTCGAAACCTATGTAAATTCACCTGCTCAACTAAAGAAAAGAGATGTAAGAAAGATCTTTAATTCCTTAAAGGAATTTTATCCCGATTTTGAAGGAAAATCGCTAAATGACGAGCATCTCTTCAAATCGATCTTCCCAAATGAAAAATTTGTTAAAAAGAAACTAACACTATCCGTATTTCATTTATACGACTCAGTTTGCGATTTCCTGGTTCTATCAGGCACAAATGAAAAAGAACCAGACCGAACGTTTGCACTTATGGAAGAATTGTTAAAACGTGGTATGGAAAATTCCTTTCGCAAGCTCGCCCGCAAACTTGATAAGAAGCTTGTATCCACAGAATATTTACTTGGCTCGTACTTCGCATATCGTAACAGGCTCGAGGACCTGATGATATCATACTATTCCAGGAACCATGATTACAAGGGATTTATAGATTCATCTATGCGAAGAACAGAGAATACTATGGCTTTAAATCTTTTGAGGTCAATGAGAAGTGTCATCAATAAATATTTTGCGGAAATTTCATATAACCTGAGAACAGACGGAGAGCTTTTCAATACTGTTATTAATGGAACTAACTTCCTAGAAATATTCTCATCAAAAGAGAAACATCAATTTTTAAAATTACTTGAACCCGTTTTTTATACTTTTCAGGCTGTTAGCGGCAGCAACCTGGAAGAATCCCTTTTTAAAGCTGAAGACAGTTTCATAAAAAATATCAATCTGTACGGCAGAGAGGAAAAGGTTTATATATATTCGGAGATGGTAAATCTTTACGACATGAATATACGCGAAGCGCAGGACCCCAAAAAAAAGAAAACCCTTTCAAAAAGAAGTCTTAATCTTACGAAAGTATTCGTCGATGAAAAGTTATACAAAACTGAAAAGGATAAATATATGCAGATGATCTTTTTCAGAAATGTTGTTCTTACTGCTCTAGATGCACATGAATATGAATGGGCTGAACATTTCATCCTGCAGCATTATAATAAGCTCAAGCCAAGCTACAGTGAGAATATGAAAAATTTCTGCCTGGCTGAAACAGAATTCACGAGGAATAACTTTGAGAACAGCCTGGAATACTTATCGAATGTATCCTATAATTCATTTGTCTTTAAAAGAGATGTAAAGATGTTACTGATGAATCTCTACTACGAATTGAATTTCTTTGAGCAGGCATATTATATAATGGAGAATACTAAAAGGTATCTAAAAAAGACTAATGAAATAAGCGAGGAAGACAAAATTCTTGATTATAATTTTATAGAATATTATAAGCAATTATTAAAGTTGAGGGAAACGCCGGACAAAGATGCTGCAGTTGTTTGTATAAATAAGATCAAAAAAGTCTATAATAAGATTGAAAATCCCGACTGGCTTGTAGAAAAATTTAAAGAGATTTTATGATCACTTATTCATTTTCAATTCTTCATCTATTATAGCTTTGATGACTTCGGGACTATTCCAGTAGTGAACTTTCCTGCCATTGATAAATAATGTCGGCGTGCCGGTAATACCATACTCCTTTGCAAGATCGATCTCCCTCAATACCCTGTCACGAGCGGGATCGGATTCAAGGCAATCGTTAAATTTATTCATGTCGAGACCGAGTTCCTGCGCGGTGGCAATGATGAAGTCGCGGTTAATTTTTGTCTGGTTTTCGTAAAGTGTGTAATAAAAATCCCAAAACTTTCCCTGATCCTGCGCGCATACCCCTGCAATCGCCGCAATCCCGGCGTTTTGGTGGATCTCGTTAGTCAGATTCTTATTTATTGATTTATCGAGAGGGTAATTCATAAAGTGGAGGCTCACACGGTCGCCGTATTCGAGCATAATGGGTTTCATATTGGATGCCAGCAGTTTGCAAGCCGGACATTCGAAATCGCTGAACTCTACAATGGTTACTTTTGCATCGGGATTACCGTCCACCGCAGAGCCATCAAAGTTAACATCATACTTCTGCCCGTTAAAGTGCTGTGTAAGGATAAGCTGGACGCTCTTCAGACCGGGTTTGATTACGGTATTTTCATAATAGCGCAAGCCGAGAAATCCCATTGCGAAAAGCCAGATGAGAATTATCCAGTAACGCCAGGGCTGTGATACCCGCTCCTCCGTACCGTCGCCTTTCTTACCGGCAGCTACGGGTTTTGATGAGGAGAAGATGCTTTTGACATATTGTAAATTACGGGAGAGGATCTCCTTAAAAGATATTCGCAGAGCTTTCATTGTCAGGAAGAAAATTACAAATATACAAACATACATAGCTACACAAACCGGGCATATCACCCCAAGCATAAAGAGTTGATACATTTTGAAGAATGTGACCAGCACAGAAAGCGTGGTCATAAAGAAGATTATGTTGAGCGCGGCGGTACCACTCTGTTTACGGCTATTAACGAGCGCGAAGATGGCAACCCATAGAGCCCAGAAGAAATACATGAAACCGAACCATGCAACAGGCACACCAAACATTTTAGCATATCCTGTCGATAGAACCGTATCACATGTAAAAAGGTCACTGAATGAGCATTCGCTGGGTTCGATAATGCCGGCTACGGTGAGTTTAAATGTGAGCCGGGTTGCGTATAAAGCAAGGGCAGAACCGATCAAAGCAAAGAATAGGATGACGATGATGAGACTGCGCTTAAGTCCGGGTTTAGTATTTTCTACAGGATCTTCCAACCATAAAAAATAGTAAATAAAAATAAAATAATAAGGTTGAAATTATTTGCCGATGCAGAATTTTGAGAAGATATTGGCAAGGATGTCTTCGTTGGTTACTTCGCCGGTTATCTCGCCGAGGTGAGAGAGGGCGTTTCGGAGGTCAACGGAAATGTATTCTCCGCTCATATTATCGTCGAGGGTTTTCACAGCATTGCGGAGTGACTCGACGGTGTTTTCAAGGCAGGTTTTGTGGCGGAGGTTAGTAAGAATTATGTCTCCGGATGAAACGGAGCCTTCTTTAGAGAAAACTTTTGCGACCATTTCCTTTTTTAACTCTTCTATAGAATCATCATTAAGTATCGAAATATGGAGACCTGGTTTTCCGGGTTGTTTGTTCAGGTCGGATTTTGAAAAGATCATTATGGATTTTCCAGTGTCGAAATTATCATCGAAGTATTTTATGTTATTTTGAATGGATGTTTCATCTTCCGATGAATCTATCAAAAACAGAATAAGATCAGCCTCTTTCATACGCTCGTAGCTTCGTTTTATGCCCTCACTTTCGATAGTATCATCCGAAATACGCAAGCCTGCTGTATCGGTAAGATTGAACAAAACCCCGTCGATAATCAGGTTTTCCTCGATGTAATCGCGTGTAGTTCCGGCAATGTCGCTTACTATCGCGCGGTTGGTCCGCAGAAGGTGATTGAACAGTGAGGACTTACCGGCGTTAGGATTTCCGGCAATGACGAGCTTCGCCCCTTCACGGATAACACGGCCGGTAATGTATGAAGCAATTATCTTATCTATATCACCGATGATAGCCGTGAGCTTATCCCGAAGTTCCTTTTTGTGAACAAATTCGAGGTCCTCCTCAGCAAAATCGAGCTCCAACTCTACCAGCGAAACGGCATTAAGGATATCCTCTTTCACTTTTGAAACATAATGGGAGAGCGAGCCTTCGAGCTGTTTAATGGAGGATTCGTGCGCTGATTCGGTTTTGGCATGGATAAGATCAGCAACGGCTTCAGCCTGCGAGAGGTCCATCCTTCCATTGAGGAAAGCGCGTTTGGTAAATTCACCAGGTTCGGCAAGCCGCGCGCCTTGCTTAAAGAGAAGGCGGAGTATCTTAGCGGCGACGAACGTACCGCCGTGTGATGAGATCTCCACAACATCTTCACCCGTATATGTACCGGGGTTTTTAAAAACCGTTATTAGCACCTCATCCACCAGGTTACCTTCATCGAATATATATCCGAAATGAACGGTATGGGAATTGAAACTACCAATAACGACGGGAGTAAACTTTTCTTCAGCGGAGGAGAATATTTTTTCAATAATAGTGAAGGTATTTTCACCGGAGACACGGATAACGGATATACCTCCTTCACCAGGCGGTGTCGCAATTGCGGCTATTGTATCTGTCAAGTTGGCGCTCATACTCTCTGCTTATCACGTTTATAAATAAGCCAAACGAATATGGGCGCACCGACAAAGGAGGTGACTACTCCTACGGGAATCTCCGACGGGGCAATGACCATCCTGGCTAAAGTATCCGACACGACCATGAATATTCCGCCAAGCAGAATGGAGGCGGGAACAGTGTACCTGTTATCTGAGCCCAGCAGGAGTTTAGCAATATTGGGGACTATGAGACCAACGAACGTAATAATGCCTGCGACTGCTACCGCACAGGCGGCAAGGACGGATGCAAGAGCTATAGAGACAGTCTGCATGCGTTTTAGATTGACACCAAGTGAGACCGCGAACTCTTCGCCCATATTCATCACGTTTAGCTCCTTCGATATGAGCATCGAAAAGATCAGCGCAATGATAACGGGAATGATAATTATATTAAACTCTTCCCATCCCCTGCCGGAGAGACTGCCATTGAGCCAGTAAAGTATCTGTTTCACATTTTCACCGGAGCGAAGGAGCAGGAATCCGTTCACGGAACCCAGGAAGGCGTTTATAGCAAGCCCGGCGAGAATGATCTTATTTGAAGAAATGAAATTGGAATATTTTGCGTTCATTCCTCGCGCGATGGCAAAAATCAGCATTGTTGTAAGAATAGCAGTAGCAAAAGCAAAGGGCGTTACCATCCAGAAGGAAGTGGAAATCCCAAATACAAAAATAACGATCGCACCGAAACCTGCCCCGGCGGAAATTCCGAGTAATCCGGGTTCAGCAAGATTATTTCGCAGAAGTGACTGGAGAATAATACCAGAAGCGGAAAGGGCAAATCCTATGGCGGCGGAATTTAGCACTCTGGGAAGCCGAATATCGAGAATAACCTTTTTTACGACCTCATTATCCGTATTAAAAATTCCGATTATTTCTAAAAATGAAATGTTTATATTGCCAAGTGCTACGGAAACTATAATAGATATTAAGAATATAATACTTAGCGCCAGTAGGATGGTTAATTTTTTCTTCAAAAAGAATGTTTAATATTCCGTAATACTATATTTTTATAATTTAACATAGTCTTTATTTTATAGGAATGAATAAATTCGGCTCATTTGACATAAAAATCGCACTCGCTGCAAGCGGTCTCTTAATTGTAGGATTAATACTGTTTTATACACAGCATCTGGCAACCAAGATACAGCAGAGGGAAAAGCAGATCGCGGGGCTGTACGCGCGTTCACTTGAATACCTCGCAAATGCGGAAAACGAGACCGGCGAATACACATTTATCTTTGAGGAGATAATAACGCAGATAGATTTTCCGATAATCGCGACGGATAAGGATTACAAAACTATCACGTTCTTTAAGAACGTGGATTTTGATTCGACAAAGGGACTCTCCTCACAGGATTCGGCAAAATTCTTTGCCATGGCAAAAGAAATGTCGGAAATAAACGATCCCATAGCGGTAAAATATGTTCTGGACCAGGACACACTGATATTGAGTTACGTTCACTACGGACAATCGGGACTTGTTACGGAATTGAAATTATTGCCTTACATGGAATTTTTGATAGCGGGGCTTTTTGTATTTCTGGGCTACATAGGGTTCTCATATATTAAGAAGAACGAGCAGAGCAGTATATGGGTCGGACTTTCGAGAGAGACGGCGCACCAGCTTGGTACTCCCCTGTCTTCACTTATGGGGTGGACGGAGATGCTTAAGAACGTCAAACCGGGAAGCGGTGAGCTGGAGGAAGTAACATCCGAAATAGAGAAGGATCTCGAAAAGCTGAATAAGATCGCGGGAAGATTTTCAAAGATAGGATCACAGCCTCTACTCAAGTCGGAGAACCTGAAGGAAGCGATCACCCACGTGGTAAATTATATAGAAAAAAGAATACCGACGCTTACGACCATAGACGGAAAGCCTGTAAAGAAAGTTAAGATTAACATCGAAGGTGATGATAATATCTGCGCAAACATCAATACGGATCTATTCGAGTGGGTAATTGAGAACCTATTAAAGAACTCCTTAGACGCAATGGACAAACCTTCCGGAGAAATAAGCATCAAGGTTTATACCGTAGGACACGAGGCAGTAATAGACGTTACGGACAGCGGTAAAGGCGTGGACATGAAACACAAAAAGGATATATTCAGACCAGGATACTCTACAAAGCAAAGGGGCTGGGGATTAGGATTAAGCCTGTCGAAGCGTATAATCGAAGATTACCATAGCGGTAAATTTTTCCTGCTGGACTCGGCAGTGGGTAAAGGAGCTACATTCAGGATAAAATTAAATAAGGATAATTAACGGGGCTTGCAGGGCGATGCACTAACATACGAAGAAGTAAAAGAAGAACCGAAAGCCAGGGAAGGATTTAATATTTTCGCCAACCCGCTTTACCTCATCATAGGACTTCTAATAGTAAAAACCGTATTCCAAATAATGATATTGCAATCGGGATACAGGTGGCTCTCCGCAGACGATTACACGAGAACGGTAAAATCTTATGAATGGCTCCAGCATCCAGAGATAAGCTCCGGAGTCTGGCTCACCCCGCATTTCTGGATAGTAGGCTTTGTGATGATATTCGTAAAGAACCTCATGCTGGCATCGAATTTAGTAAGTTCGGTCTTTTCAGCAGTATGTATGGTGTATTATTTTAAGCTGATCGACCTTTGTTTCAACAGAAAGATAGCATTCTTTTCAACTTTAATATTCATTTTTTTCCCTTTCCAGGTTTGGTTAAGCATATCCGGGCTTCCTGAGCCTATATTCTTCTGTTTTACAACAATGGGCTTTTATTACTTCATGAAGTGGAGAAATGACGGGAAAGTACACCGGTCATTGCTTGTAGCGGCAAGTATATGCTTCGCTCTTGCTAACGTTTTCCGTTACGAGGGATGGTTCTTTACAGCAGGATTTATCATACTGGTAGCATGGGATTTCTTCCCGCAAAGAAAGCTTACGGGAAACCTGATGAAGAACGTTCTTATTTCGTGCATCTCCATGGTTACGATAATATGGTGGTTTTTGCAGAACTACATAGACCATAATAATGCAATGTTCTTTGCTGTGGAGACAACGAAGATATTCGACCAGTTCAACTCAGCCGGTCTTCTTCAAAGAACGATTCAGTATCCGACTTTCATATTCTACATAGCGCCGCTCACAACAATCTTCTCTATAAAAATAATATTCGAGACATTTAAGGAGAGAAGGAGCAGTCTGCACAGGATATTCCTTGTATTCAACCTCCTTCAACTTACATTCCTCATTGTGCATGCAATGCTAGGCACCGGAGGTACGAATATGATCTCGCGGTATGTGGTATTGAACGCGCTATTTTTAGTGCCGTTTTCGGTGGAGCAGGTATTCGAATTCAGGAGGGAGATCGCAGCGGGGCTAATCTCAGCATTTATACTGGTTAATATCGTGTGGTGCTACTATTACCCGCCCCCATTCAGAGAAGATACATTCGAAGTAGGACGCCTGCTGGACGATATGATAAGTAATAAGTATTTCGGGGATAACGGTAAGATATATTTTGAGGAGATAGAGGGATATTACGATCTATTTGCATTGCAGGCATTATCAAATGACCCGGGGAGGTTTGTATTAGGGGAACTCCGGGAAGGATCGGAGGAAAAGCCGGTCAGCAAAAAGAAGCAGGACGACCTAAATATACTCGCCATAAAGAAATTCCTCGAAAAGAAGGACATCGAGCTTGCCGTGATAAAGAGCGACGGATATACCGAGAAGCTTCGTAAAATGGGTATAGAGAATGAGGAGATCGGCGAATATAAAGTGTTTTATGTGAAGGGCAGGAAATCAAGCGTGAACGATTCGACTATCTCGATATTCTCTAAAAACCTGACCCCGCTCGAAGAAAATCCCGACCTGATAAATTACAACAGGATGCTGGGATTGAAAAGTTTTTACATAGATAACACGAATTTCGGATTGAATCCGAGTACTGTAACGATCTCATGGACTGCAACCGATACGAATATTATCGACAGCATCGATTATAATAACTTCGAATTCAACCGCTACAAGTATGTACTGGAAATAGTAAACCCGGATAATGACTCGACTGTATATTCCCTGAGCAATAAGATATTTTCAGAGAGGAACATAGAGACGCTTATAGAGACGAACGAGATAAAAAATATAGCTGTACTCAGTCCGTTCGCCGTATTGAATTACTCTACAAAGTACGGAGGATCGCCTTTCGAAGGAGGGATTTACACCGTAGCGCTAAAAGTATGGGACGAGAAACGGAAGGACGACCTGCTTTTATACAAAGGGGATAAATACCTTACGCCGGATATAAACACCGACACGGCTGAATACCGTACATCCGATACCTCGACCGTCCTGAAAAAAATACCCCTATCCCCGAAAGATACCGTAAACACACAGTATCCGCTTGGCAATATTATAGCGATGTTCCCGGATTCGGATTACAATAAGGTAATACTAAAACATAAGGACTTCTTCGAAATAACGACTACCAACTGGGTAAAGCTGTTATTTTCGCAAAGGTACCAGGGTGACCAGGTATTAAACTGGGTGTTTAATTACTTCTAGCTAATTCGGACTGCTCCACCGGTCAAGGTCAGCGCACCAATTTCATTAGAATCATAATCAAAACCCACAGTAAGATGCTCCCCAGAGCGAACGAGGATATTGATAGGCGGGATGATATTCTTTACGGCAAAGACGGTAATTGCAGAGGAGAGCGCACCCGTTCCGCAGGCAAGAGTTTCCCGTTCGACTCCGCGCTCATAAGTACGCATTGCAATCTCATTATCACCCATCACCTTAATAAAGTTGACGTTAGCACCTTCCGGCATAAGGTCCTTGTGCATACGAATGCTTCTTCCCCATTCATTGACTTTAACGTCTTCGAGTGAGTCGAGCCCTAAGTCTTCGATAAAAATAACAATATGAGGTGTGCCGACATTTATGTATGAGCAGGGTAGGTCTTCCGACCAATCCGAAAGGGCAGTTTTTAGTTTTATGCCCGCACGGATTATCTCAGGCGGAGGGAACGTAACGGTAATCTTACCGTCATCATTTACTTTACACGGAAATGTTTTCCCTATGGATTCAATGATTAGGTCATGTTTATCTGTCAATGAATTATCCAGAAGGAACTGCACCGTACATCGAAGTCCGTTACCGCAAAGGGAATTTCCTGTACCATCTCTATTGTAATAATTCATCCAGAAATCACCCAGCGTGCTTTTCTCGACAAATATAACTCCGTCTATCTCATCATTATTTCCGTTTTCGAACAGACCAAGCACGGTTTCAGAGCGGTTAGTTATGCCGTCATCGAGATTATCAAAGATGATGAATTTATTTCCTGCACCGGAGTATTTTTGATATTCCATAATTAGTTTAAAAGTTAGAGAATGCTCCCCTATCGTTAGTTTGCTTATCAATTTTAATATCGCGCAGATCAGGCGCTTTTATTCTTACCTCGAATTTGAAACCCCGATATGCACCAATTGGGTACCAATTAAAAAGCATCTCCCACGAATTTAGATCGCGGTAAGCGGTAAAATAAGGCGCCGAAAGCTGTTCACTAATAAGATCGTAATTAGTTCTAAAACCAAAGTTCCAGTTTTTCGACAGACTGAAATCAACACTGAAGCCCAGATTGGAAGTACGTGTAATATTGTTAGGATTGCTCTGGTTCAGATTATAAAAATAACTAATCGATCCGCTCACCGGTATGTCGTAAGCGGCATCGTACTTATCTTTTATTATTATACTCTTTTCCGTTTCCGCAAGGGTATCGTTAGTTGTAGATTTTTTTTCTTCCTTTTGAGAGCTTGAAAAAAGAAAATCAAAACCTGTCGAAAGATTTAAGGTAAAGTTTGTCAGGTCAGCGACCTTTCCATCGTCCCATAAGAAACTGTTTATACGTGAATTAAGGCTGTCATTATACTTATAAAGGGAAAAATTTGCCGAACCGGATATGTCTAGTATGCTTCCTATTTTAGTACGGAAGGTGTTTGTTATTTCCGAAAATTTCAATGAATCGGCGGCAAAGTTATAGCTCAATCCAGAAGTGATATTGATAAGCTGGAATTTATTTTCGGTGCTGTCATTCACACGAGTCTTCATTTCAAAAAGATTATTCATCGAAAACGAAAGTAACTGGCTTTCACCGGAGGGCGGCGACCCGAAGATACCGTTTTCATAGAAAGAATACTTCACATCGTTACCGGAGGCATCGGTATAGGTACCATAATATCCGAACGACGGGTCGGAAAAATCGGGTGAATAGGAATAAGTGAGCGAAGGCGTAATAGTGTGACGAATACCTGTTACGCTGAATACATTAGGGGTAAATATGCCGACAAAGTTCGTATTGAAAGAAAGCGCCGCGTTAAAATAACGCACTGCATTGAATCCGTCTATAGTTGTTTCGGTTACCGAACTGTCCGCCGAATTGAAAGACTTTCTAATCGAGTTCGGGTACCATATCTCTGTGTAATTTATCGAAGGTGTAAAACTGATGAAACTGAATTTAGGTGAGTATTTCACAGTTGCGTTATGCCGGGCACCGTATTTATCATCATTATATGTACTGTCGGTACCGGATGTAGTCTGTGTTGTAGTCCGTGTAAGACTATTGACCGCGTTCAGTGAATACGAAAAGCCGATATCCTCGTAAAAATTCCTGTTATAGGATGAACCGGACGGAGAACGGAACGGATAATTTTCCGTAACGCTGAAAGTAAGATTAGGGAGCCTCTGTGTAATGTCACCTGTTTGCAGATTCTGATCACGATAGTAATTCAGGTTTAGCGAGAATGGAGTCCCCTCCCAGTATTTTGACGCTGTTAGATTAGATATTACGTTTTGCCTCAGGAGTTCATCGAAATTATTGGTATTATTGTCATAGTAGCTCTTACCGCTCACAAAGGAAAGATTTCCCGTCAGCGAAAGCGTCGGCGTAATGTTCTGGCTATGATTAATATTGAAAGCCCATTCGTCGGAAGTGAACTTATCAGGGTCGGTGTCTTCGCCGAGCCTTATCATTGTGTAGCCGGCTTCGATATTGCCCGTCATTACATATCTCTGCGCATAGCGGAAGCGTGATTTAAAATCGTACCTTCCTTTCGTAAAAATGTTCACGGTAGCATTTATATCCATAAAGTCATTGATAGCCCAGAAGTAACCTCCGTTTGCAATGTACTGCCCATAGGTCCCGTCGGACCCGAAGGTAGGCGGGATTATGCCGGAGCTACGCCCGCTTCTATTCGGGAAAACCGCAAATGGAAGCCAGAATACGGGAACACCCTCTATATACAGGAAAACATTTTGCGCAATAACCTTATCATTTGGTATGACCTTCATTTTAGGCGATAGGAAATAATATTCGGGATCCTCCCTGTTCGTTGAAGTCGTGTAGCGACCGTTTTTGACGAAGTAAACTTCATTATTAACTTTTTTAATTATCTCGCCATAGTAATACCCCTGCTCAGCTTCAGTAAATCCCATGGAAACGTTACCCGTCTTTGTCGCGAAGTTATATACAAGGCGCACTCCCTCATATTTATCCGTCCCCTGCGTCATAATGGGCGTCTGGACGTACTTACCCTCCCGGGTAGAGTCCTGGAAACCAATACCCTCAAGCACCTCCGTTTCCCGGTCAAGGATTATCACACCAGAATTCAGCTGTAAGTCTTTATAGATGAGAACCGCCTCATTGTAGAGAATGAGTTTATTTGTTTTAAAATCAAAGACGGCGGAATCCTTTGCGGTGTAATTTACCACGGCATCTATGTCGGATTGAACCTGTCGAGAGGTGTCAATAGTAACAATAGCAGTGTCGCCGGATAGCGTATCAAGAGTTACATCCAGAGTATCGGGTGGAGGAGAAAGGGTATCGATAGGAGTACCGAGGGTATCCTGGAGGTCAACCTGCGCGCACAGAGCAAGCGGGAAAAGTAAAAAGAGTAATATGTAAATAAACTTTATCAAGATCCGCTTCCGGGATATTCACTTTAACCTACTATCACATCATTAGAAAGCTCATCGGGATTGTCGGATGAGGGCGGGAATTCGTTCTTTAAGATTCCGCCTATCTCCTCGACCGCATTTACTATCCCGCCTAAATAATTTTCCTTCTTAAATTCGTCTGTCATCATGTGCTCGATGGAATCCCATGTGCTGTCGGGTATCTTTGCATTTATACCCTCATCGGCAATGATCTCGAACTTCCTTTCACCAAAGAGAATAAATATCAAAACACCGGTCTTATCCCTTGTCCTATCCATATCTGCGCGGAGAAACTCATTCAAAGCAAGCTCACGCGGTGTATATTTCCCTTGAAGAATGCCCCGCTTATTCTTCAGGCAAACACGCAACTCACCCGAAGTGTGTTTTTCAACACCGGAGATAGTTTCGGAGATCTTATTCAGATCTTCCGGAGACAAGAATTTATTTAAAAATGCTGACGACATAATCTAAGATTAAAATTTTACCATCCACCGCTGGCGCCACCGCCGCCAAATGAACCGCCACCGCCGGAAAAACTGCCAAAACTGCTTCCTGAAGATGACGAACTGCCCGAACCACTGCTCCACCAACCGCTTGAACCGCTGTGAGCGGAGCCGCTTCCCGACGTCCATCCTTTACCACAGCCGAACATGCGCTGAATAATGGACATTATTATCATGAAAAAGATAATGAAGAATATTATGAAAACGAATATAGGTATTCCAAAGCAGAGACCGATACCGGAGCCGTCATCATCGCTTTCTTTGGCAGTGTACTCGCCCTTTGTGGCAGAGATTATCGCATCGACACCTTTGTCTATACCGTCGAAGAACTCTCCCTTTTTGAATTCGGGACGTATTTCATTATTTATGATCGACAAAGCTGTTGCATCGGGCAAAGCTCCCTCGAGTCCGTATCCCACTTCTATTCTCATCTTCTTATCATTCATTGCGATGAGGAGAAGCACACCGTTATCCTTACCCTTTTGTCCAATTTTATTCTCTTCAGCCAGCCGGATGGAGACCTCCTCTATGGACTCACCGTTTAGCGAAGGAATAATATAAACCACGAGCTGGTTCGACGTTTCCTTTTCAAAATTTATCAGTTTCTGGATGAGGTAATTGACCTGTTCCTGTGTGAGCGTACCCGTTTCATCTACGACATACTTCTCTATTTTTGAAGGCTGACGGTCCTTTGACTGTACCCTCTGAGCATATAAATCCGCTGTGCCAATAAAAGCGGTAAATAGGAGTAATATTAATGTGAGGTTTCTAAGCAATAAATTGTCTTTTATTGCTTTAAGTTAATAAAATAGATAAACAATTTTTGCCTAAAAAGCCGTCACTACTTAATTACTTTCCGGGCATAAAAAAAAGCGGTGATCTTTGAATCACCGCTTTTTAAAACTGCTTGTATTTATTTAACCCCCGGCCAGTCTAATGATCTCTTTATCGACTTCCCCAACCGGCATGAAAGTATATCTTTTGTCTATTTTTGCTCTATTGATTTCATCTAGAATATCAACCATCTGGTTGTATTTCATATTCCTGTCGAACTTTAAGAGCATCATAATATTCGGATTTGCCCTGAACCTTGCTTCAAGCTCACTTCTCAGGTTTTCTAATGCAATATGTTCCGGAGGAGTCTCCTTATTGTCTGCGGTACCTTGCGAGAAATATATATTTCCCGATTCAGCAACTCTGACATACAAAACGTTTGATGCATCAACCTTTACTTTATCTTCCTCGTCTCCCTTAGGTAAGTTAACCTGCATAACCTGGGGAGTAGCGAGAGTTGTTGTAAGCATAAAGAATGTAAGAAGAAGCATAATGACGTCCACCATAGGTGTCATATCTATTCTAACACCCAGCTTCTTGCCTCTTTGGTATTTTTTCTGCCGTTTATTATAGGCTTCCGGAGCTTCAAAACCACCACCACCTGCCATAATAAAACTCTCCTAATTTAAATTTTAAAATTTTCTATTAACTATTCCTCAAGTTTGAGGTCAGTTACCAATGCAAACCGTGTATTCCTGGAATCTTTAAGAGAAGTCATCAGGTCTTCAACCAAGCCATAATTCGTATCTTTGTCACCTTTTACAACGATCTTATAATCCCTTGTATTATCGGAATTATTTTTAAGCTGTAACCTGAGGTCATTCATTACTTTTTCAAAGCCCGCTTTGTCGAGTTTTATAACCGTCCTTTTGAGCATTTGGTCACCAACCTTACCGGTTTCTTCAAATTCACTTTTAGAAGTTGAATCCGGGTGAAATAAACCAATCCCAAAAGCATCACCAAATACTTCTTTTCGGACTTCGTAACTATCCACGTCTAACCAGATATCACCTTTTGGAGTAAGCGTTAAAGTCATTATGTCCTGATCAGGAAGCCTTGTAGAATCGGTATTAACGGATTTAGGAAGTGTTACCTCAACTATCTCTGATTCCGCCGCTTTAAAAGTAGCAGTTAGCATGAAGAAAGTAAGCAGAAGCATGATAACGTCTACAAGCGGAGTCATGTCAATATTAATACCCGGTTTCTTTGTAGATCTGGATTTCTTCATTTTAATATCCTATATAACCTTTTTTATATTTTAACCTATATAAATACAAATAGGTTTCAATTAAATACGAACTTAGCCTAATTAAGCCGATTTCCTAGACCTGAAAGCAAGAATCTGAAGCATATTATAAGTAGCTTCGTCAATCATATATGTTATGTTGCTAACCTTTGTTGTGTAAACGTTATAGGAGATCGTACCAACAATAGCACCAAAAAGACCACCAGCCGTATTGATAAGCGCTTCAGAAATACCAGCTGAAAGTTCAGCGGCATTAGGAGTACCGGCAGTAGCCAGAGCCTGGAACGCCCTGATCATACCAACTACCGTTCCGAAAAGACCAACAAGTACCGATACCGAAGCGATCGTTGAAAGAGCCACAAGGTTTCTTTCAAGGAGCGGAACTTCGAGCATCATAGCTTCTTCGATAGCAGTCTGTACTTCCTGAAGTCTCTCTTCGGTTTCAAGCTGTTGATTTCCAGCGAGTACCTGATATCTTTCGAGACCTTGTTTTAAAATATTGGCAATCGATCCCTTCTGCTTATCGCATTCTGCCATAGCGCCTTCAACATCTCCGTCAGTGAGAAGGTTTTGTACTTTCTTTAAGAATGGTTCGATAGGACCTTTTCCCTTAGCTTTATTAAGAGATAATTGTCTCTCTATAGTATAGGTAATTACCATAATACTCAAAGCCATAAGAACAACAACAACAGGTCCGCCTAAGTAAATCGCCCCAATAAGGTTTAACGGAACCTTACCTGTTTCATCGAAGTTAGCGGGGTTACCGAAAACAAACATGAAAACCACGGCGGATACTACTAACGCAATTAAAACTAGTACTATTGTAAATGCAGATTGTTTCATTTAAAGTAAACCTCCTCGGTTAGTCAAAGGTTTTAATATTAATAAATATTTTTTAAAATTATTCTTTTTAAAAACTTATATGTAATATTTTATGAATAGCCGGTAAAAACCAATCAGCCCTAGGAAAAGCTTTTAATGGCTTCATCTAATGTAGCGTATGAATCGAATATTAAAGCTAGTTTTGTGATTACAAAAAGGTTTTCAAGGTTTTTATTGAGTTGGCAGATCTTAATGGTACCTTCCCTTTTAGAGTAGTTTGCGTGTGCAGAGATCAATACCCCGAGCGCGGTACTGTTTAAGTAAAGTACATCCCCCAAGTCTATAATAAGTTTCTTATTTCCCTGTTCCTGAAGTTTAGAAATCTCATCCTTAAGCTCGTCAGTTTCATCTCCACCTACGAAATTTCCCTTCGGCTTTAGGACAGCTATGCCGTCATGAAGGAGTTCGAGTTCTACTTTTGGCATATTTCAAGTAAATTTTTGGTTTGTTAAAATATATTAATATATCGAAAATATCAATAAACAAAAACCATATAACAATTTGATAATCAAGTTTTAAGGGGCAAAATCAGCATAATATGTTGCCAATCAGAACATGCAACAAATAACTACTTACCTATATCTTCTATAATCTTAGAGTTTATGTCCTCTATTTTGCCCATCCCATGAATATCCAGCACATTCCCCTTTCCATTATAATAGTCCAGAACAGGGGCTGTAGAATTATTGTAAACGCCGAGACGATTTTTTATCGCTTCCTCAGTATCATCGCTTCTGCCACGTCCGGTCATTCTGCGGATTATCTCGCTTTCGTCTGCGGTTAAAGAAATAACTTTTGTATTGTCAAAACCTTTATTTTCGAATATCACATCCAGAGCCTTAGCTTGCTCGAGTGTTCGCGGAAATCCGTCGAGAATAAATCCGGTTTCCTCGCCGGTAAGCGCATCATCAACGATCCCTATCATTATCTCATCCGGTACGAGGTCGCCTTTATCCATGATCTCCTTTGCCTTTAAACCGAGTTCAGTCTCGTCGGAAACGGCTTTTCTAAGAATATCACCCGTAGAAAGATGTCTGAGCCCCAGTTTTTGCGCTAATAGTTTAGCCTGAGTCCCTTTACCAACTCCGGGGGGACCAAAAATAATAAGTCGGTGCATAAATAATAATTTGGTAAATTTAATTACAGGGATGATACTTTGTTTTCGGTAACTGCTAATTGACCACAAGCTGCGTTAATGTCCACACCACTACTGGATCTGAGGTTAACTACAACATCCCTAGCCCTCAACTCAGCAATAAAATCATTTATTTTCTCAATTAAAAGAGAATTAGTTTTGACTTTAGAGCCGTCATCCGGAGCATTGTAGCGGGAAAGCGGTCCGCCAAGTTCAAAATCTATCGGATGAAAGGGTATGATATTTATATTGCAGGGTATCATGCGGGATAGTTTTTCGAGACGCTTAATGTCGTTCTCCGTGTCATTCAGTCCGTCGAAATAAATGTATTCGTATGTAACTTTATTGCCGGTCTTCTTATAAAAATATACAAGCTCCTCATATAGGTCGGGTAGGCGGTTCTTTACCGACGTAGGAATGATCGCTTCACGTATACCATTGTCAGTCGAATGAAGCGACAGCGCAAGCTTAACATTTTTAACGCTTGTGTTTTCCGGGAGGGTGATGTCATCCGCGAATTTTTTTATCTTTCCTTTGAAACCCACGGTCGAGACGGTGATCTTTCGCGATGGAATTTGTAAACCGAATTCCGATGTGAGTATCTGAAGCGCATTTAGCATGTTGTCATAGTTAAGGAACGGCTCACCCATTCCCATAAAGACGAGGTTGGTCGGTATGGTACCGGTACATTTGATAACGCCATACACCTGGTTGATTATCTGGCTTACGTCGAGATTCTTCTGGAAGCCCATCTTACCAGTCGCGCAGAACTCGCATCCGACGTTACAGCCTACCTGCGTGGAGACGCAGACGGTATGCCTCCTGCCTTCGTTAATGAGTACGGTCTCTATCTTGAGATTGCCCGTGACCTTAGATGAGGTCGCGCCGGGGAGTTCGAAGAGGAATTTCTTCGTATTGTATAGCTCCGACTCGCTTATCTTGTCCAGCTTTAGCGCGGGTATCTCGAACTCTTCTTTCATCTTAGCCTTAAGCAAACCGGGTATTCCGATAATGTCGTCTATCTCCGTGACGCCTTTCGAATGAATGGAATCGAATATCTGTCGTGCGCGGAACTTCTGCTCCTTGGCTTCGACGAGATAGCCTGTGAGTTCGGATAATGTAAGATTTAGGAGATTACGCTTCATGAGAGTAAAAAATAAGTATTATTAAGTTTAAAATGTACCAAATAAAAATTAAATTTATTGATAAAATAATCCGATGGAAACGGTTACTTCAAATCTAATTCCCAAACTCACTCCCCTGCTCGGTAAATGGACCGGGAAGGGCACGGCGCAATTCCCCACAATAGATACGACCGGCTATACGGAGGAGATGGTTTTTGCAAAGTATGATTACAATGATGTGATACATTACGAGCAGAAGGTGCTTCATAATACAGACGACGAGAGGGACGGCAAGCTCCTTCACTGGGAAGCCGGCTATATCCTTTTTAAGGAAGGAAAATTATTTTTGATTAATTCCCAAAGTAACGGACGCGTGGAGGTAATGGAGGGCGAAGTAAGCACGAATGGAAATGAACTTATAGCGGAGTTTAGGAGTACACTATACGGAAATGACAGCAAGATGATATCTTCATCCCGAAGATATACATTAAAGGATGATATGCTGGAATATACGCTCGATATGGCTACTTCGACGGCGGAAAACCCGGGAAATCATCTAAAATGTACATTAAGAAGGGTTTTTCCTAAATAGACGAATTTTTAAATGAGTATTTTGTTATAAGGAAATGTGTGTAAATAAACGGATATACGAATGATAGACCACCAAATAGTTAACCCCGAACTCGACCGCACGATAATCTTCGTCCACGGACTGGCATCAAACCGGAACAGTTTCGCTCCCTGCATAGAGTATTTCAAAAAAGATTACAGGATATTCGCGCTCTCCATGAGAGGTCACGGAAGGTCCGAACGCCCGCAACCCGAATCGCAGGACTCATATTGCGTGAAAGAGATGGCGGATGACGTAACGGAAGTAATAGAAAGATACAGATTAGATTCGTTTCATTACGTCGGGCACTCTATGGGCGGAATAATAGGCTATGAGCTTCTCGGCAGGAACGCGGATCAGTTCAAAACATTCACGGCGTGCGGATCACCCGCCGAGATAAGGATACCCGGATGGATAGCATTGGCGGGAACATTACCGCTGAGGGCGCTTCCGGAGAAGACTCTCACATCGACTGCCGGCGAGGTCATATCGAGATTTTCGGGTAAGACGGAGATCTCAAAAAGGATATTAAAGAATGAAGTGGTGCCTTTTATAAACTGGAGAGTAATGCGCCACTGCATGGTAAATCTGAGCAACTTCTCCTATCTGAACGTACTGAAGGAAGTAAAACTCCCCTTTCTGCTGATACACGGACAGCATGATATATACAACATCTACATTAAGCCGGTATTAAAGATAATGGAAGGGCGTGAGGATTTTTATTACGAGCACATGAAGGGCGCAGGACATAACGCACACCTGGACTTCCCGGACACTTTCAACAGCACGATAGAGAAGTTCATCAAAAAATACGAGTGATCTCTTCGTCAATTATTTTACAAGCGTCATCTTTTTTGTATCAGAAAAACTTCCCGCAGTAAGCTTATAAAAGTACACCCCGCTCGCCAAAGCCGAGCCGTCGAAATCCACCGAGTATTTTCCGGTCGTCATAAAGCCGTCAACAAGAGTAGCTACAAGCTCCCCTGCTGTATTATATACTTTAAGCGTTACGTTCGTATTTTCCAATATGCTGAAATCTATCTCCGTGCCCGGGTTGAAGGGGTTCGGGAAGTTCTGCTGTAATTCGTATGAATCGACAACTATCGGCGGTGTTCCGGGTCCGGTCAGCGTATAGTGGTCAATCCATACATGATCAGTTGAAATTCCAAGGCCTCCCCCGGCCCTATGAAAGTATTGGATACCGAAGTAGATATTCTGCCCGGCGTATTTAGAAAGATCGTAGCTTTTTTTATGCCATGAGCCGACAGGTCCGTCCACTTTAAAAAAGTCGATGGTTTCAAAAGTCCATGGGACATTATCCACTGTGGAAACGGTAATATATAGGGTGTCTTTGAATGTCCTGTCCACAGCTCCGCACCAAAATGTTATCGAATCCCCCACGACAATATTCTCCAGTTTAGGAGTGATGAGCCAGTCATCGGTCAGCCCATAAGCGTTAGCGTCCTCAAAATTGAACCTCCAGAAATTAGAACCATTCTGAGGTGCCTGTGTACCCAGCGTTACGAATTCGAACGTAGGCAGTACGTGCATCACGGGACCACCGCTGGAATCACGGTTAACGTATTTCCAACCCAGGCTGAAAAAATCCCCGTCGAAGCTCTCCTCCCATTTAATAATATTTTGAGAAAAGAGTGATTGTGTAAAAAACATGCATAATATTATCAAAACTTTTCTCATAAGTCCCCCATAAATTTGATCTTCAGCCGTTGTTTAAATCCCTGCAGATATTCGATCGCATCCTTTGTCGTCTTTATACCAAGGGGCGGGGACATTTTTTCAATAGCGGCAGCCAGCCCAATAAAATCTTCCTGAAATTCAGTTAAAGGAAAATTAAGATAAAAGTTCTTATCGGCATCGTAAGGAAGCGCCCTCGGTTTTGGGGTAGGCCATGTACTTACGTCGCGTATGGTGGAGCGGTTAAATATTCCCAGGAAGTCCGGCGCGCTGAGGTCTCTCAAGGTGATATTCGGCATACCGTATTTTTCACACATTGTCTTTATCATCGAGCTGTGGCGCAGTGTATCATTATAGACAGTATTGGAATCTATATACGCAGAAACAAAGACTGCCGGCACTCTTCTGCCGGAGCGGTTAAAGGTAAAATCCATTTCGCCTGCAGGCGCATTGACATAAGGCGGAATTGCCGGCGGCGGCTGTACGTGGTCGTATGTACCACCATGTTCATCATATGTAATAAGGAGCAGTGTATTCTTCCAGTTATTACCTGTAGTGCTGTTTGAGTTCTTTATTGCCGTATATACATCGTTTATTAATATCTCTCCGGCAAGCACGTTGGACGGTGTGAAGAAGTTTCCGAACAACGAATCCGGCGGATGTTCATCGTTATGCTTTATAAATAATCTCGGTTCTATAAAGGAATATTTCGGGAGTGTTCCGTCTCTCACATCTTTTTTGAAGCGGTCCATGTAAGCAAAGTTAGTGGTGGTATATTTTACCAGCCTCGGGAAATGCACCAATAGTGAAAGAGGAATGATGTCTATCGGATCGAAGTATATTCTCCATGAAATACCCGCGTCCTGGAACCTGTCATAAATAGTCGTCGAAAAATTCACCAGCCACTTCTCATAAGGGGAATTGTTCACATATCCCCACGAAGATGCCGCGTCGAAAAATGACCGGTTGCAGAATGTCTGGCTTGGAACTCCGCAATACCAGTTATCACAAACGACAAAACTCTTTGCAAGCGTGCTTATCACAGGGACTGCATCGGGCGGGAAACAGCCCATAATTATCTTGTACTCATAATATTCCGGGAAACGCCCGGCTCCGTTGCGGAAAGTATTCACGTAATCCAGTACCGCACCGTTAAGCGGATATACAGCGGGTAATGGAAACGGGAGATTATAGGGCGGAAGCATATTGGATACCGAAAGAAATCTGTTAGTATCCGGTATCACCGTCCCAAAAAGCTGTGTATTGATATGCGGATATTCTTCACCCGGATCGGGGTTTGGATTTGTCATTACATATTCTTTATGGACATAAACGCTATCTACAAATTCCGATGAATCCGCATACGGCGGAATAGGGTTACTGAGATTCTTATCAAAAACCCCGTTGAAGTTTTGCCCCGGCGGAATACCGTTCTCATAGAGGTAGCCGAGCATATTATCAAAAGAGCGGTTCTCCATCATCAGTACCACAACATAATCGAATTTATCTAAATTCACCTGTGCGGATATTGGAGCACAAATTGAAGCGATAAGAATAATAACAAAAGCGGTAATTTTTCCCTTCATAAATCCTCTCTATAGGTTGTTTAAGTAATAATAGTAATTGGTGAGTGAATATTCAAATTACAAAATTAAAAACAACACGAAAAATCCCTTCTTGCAAAAATCCGGTCAATATTGTAATTTCCTAACATAAAATAAAAGATATGAGCATTATAGCAGTAAAATGTCCTTCATGCGGAGCCTCTTTGAATGTACCGGACGATAAGGATTTCGTAAAGTGTGAGTTTTGTGAATCAACCGTGAGGGTCCGTGAAGCAGTCCGTCTCTATACAGAAGCTGATATACCCGACTGGCTCATCCTTGCGGATTCGGCGATGAAAATGAATAAAGTAAGTGAAGGGCTTCACTACTATATAAAGGTCCTCGAAGTTGATGCAAAAGTCGCGCGCGCATGGCTCGGCAGAGCAGAAGGAACAGGAAAGCTATTGCTGAATAATATTACCGCCTCATTGAATACTCCCGCGGGAGGAACACAGGTGATCCAGGGCTTCGATGGAAATTCCCATGTAGTAACCGCTAATATTTCCAGCGGTAGAACTGTTTACCTCAGAAATACTTCCGGGCAGTTCAAAGACCTGAACCAGATCTTTGCAGAGATCGGCAAAGCATTCAGCGGTAAGAATTATTATGATTCGGGCTCGATAAAAACGGCATTCACTGCCTATAACGATTACCTTGCTGAAATAAAAGCTTATATTAACAATGCCGAGCAATTCGCCCAACCGATGGAAATAGAAGAGGTAAAGACAAAAGCCGTGTCAATATATATAGAAATAATCGATGGGTTATATAATCGCTTAAAATCGGCATATTCCGACAGCTACCTTTCAATGTCAGACCTTTTTCCGGGATACCTGGATTTCACAACAGCCTATCTTACCGACCTGGAAGACCTGCGAAAAGAAAATCCCAATAATCTCGATCTCACCCGCATACTATACAGAATAAGCAGTGAGAATCATAAAACCGCCGATGATTTTCTAGCCGTACCGGGTACGGTCGATGCCCGATTGACAGACTATAGGGCACAGATGAAGCAAAAGGAAGATCTGTATATGAGTGACCTCGAAGCCGCGGTAAAAAAGTCCTGAGCACTGCCGGAAAGGAAATTATACATCAAGAAGAAAAGTTTTAAATTTACTATCACTGAAAATTTAATTATCTTAGATTCAGGAAGAGTTATAAACCGATTTTAAGATTTTAATATGTCCCTGGATCTAAACGTTCTCAATCCCGAACAAAGAAATGCAGTCGAACAGATAGACGGTCCATGCATGATCATTGCGGGTGCGGGAAGCGGAAAAACAAGAGTCCTCACTTACAAGATAGCACATCTAATAAACTCAGGGATAAGTCCATTCGAAATACTCGCACTTACATTTACCAACAAGGCGGCAAATGAAATGAAAGACCGTATAGCCGGACTTGCGGGTGAAGATTCACAAAAGATATGGATGGGAACCTTCCACTCTATCTTTGCGCGTATGCTGAGGATCGAAGCGGAGAAGATAGGATACACAAGAAACTTCACAATATACGATTCCGACGACTCGGTCAGCCTGGTCAGACAGATAATGAACGAAATCGGTATTCCAACGGAAAATCCTTCACCAAAAGCAATTCATTCGCAGATAAGTAACTTAAAAAACAAGCTTATACTGCCACAGGAATTTTCTATGTCGGCAAGGACTTTCTTTGAGCAGAAGGTAGATATGGTATATGAGCCATACCAAAAAGCTCTCCAGAAAAACAATTCCATGGACTTCGATGACCTGCTTATAAAACCGATAGAATTATTCAAAGTGTATGAGGAAGTGCTGGAAAATTACAGTGACAGGTTCAAGTATATACTTGTCGATGAGTACCAGGACACAAACCGCGCGCAGTATTTAATAGTAAAGATGCTTTCGCAAAAACATAAGAACGTTTCGGTCGTAGGTGACGACGCGCAGTCGATATACAAATGGAGGGGCGCAGAGATACAAAACATATTCGATTTTGAATCGGACTTTCCCGAGAGGAAGCTATTCCGCCTGGAACAAAATTACCGCTCCACAAAAAAGATATTATCGCTGGCAGACGACGTTATAAAAAGGAATACTCACCAGATATCAAAAGAGCTGTGGACTGAAAATCATGACGGCGAGCCGGTGAAGATGATGGAGACAATGACAGACAGGGATGAAGCACTGCGCATCGCGCGCTGTATCCTGGATGAAATACAAAAGAAGAAGCTTAACTTCAAAGACTTCGTCATCCTATATAGAACGAACGCGCAATCGAGGGTGCTGGAAGATTCGATGAGAGATAACCGCATCCCGTATATAATAGTAGGAGGTGTAAGATTCTATCAAAGAAAAGAGATCAAAGATATATTATGTCACTTTAAAGCTATCGTAAATCCGCGTGATAACGAGGCTCTTATCCGGGTCCTCAATCTAAGGGAAGGAATCGGGAAAACCACAATAGATAAGTTAAAAATGACAGCGGAATCGGAGGGAGTGCAGATGTATGACGTGCTTCAGAATAAGGACCTGCTGGAAGCGCTAACTCCAAAGATAAGAAATAAACTGCTGTGGCTGACGGAATTCGTCGATAAATACATATCCCTGGAAAAGGAAATGGGTCTGTCGGAAGTTACCCGGACAATTATAGACGAAGTCGGGATATTAAGGTCTCTAAAGGCAGAAAACACGCTGGAAGCGGATGAAAGGATAAATAACGTACAGGAGCTGATCTCCGCAATAGCGGAATTTGACGATATAGCGGAAGAGCCCACGCTGGAGAACTTCCTGCAGGAGGTTTCACTGGTTGCGGATATAGACACGCTGGATGACAAAAAGAACGCCGTAACCCTTATGACAATTCACTCGGCAAAGGGGCTGGAATTCCCGGTCGTATTCATCACCGGACTGGAGGAGGGACTATTCCCTGTCGGCGGAGCTACACTTTCCGAAGATGAGCTGGAAGAGGAAAGACGGCTTTTCTACGTCGCTATCACGCGTGCCGAGCAGAGACTATACCTGAGCCATTCCAACCAGAGGTATAGGTTTGGAACGCCCTCATATCAGATGAAATCACGATTTATCAAAGAGATCTCGGAACATATATCTAGCGATTTCGAGCATGACGGATTGAACCTCAAATCCGGCTATGTAAAATCCAAAGGCAAACCAAAATCTTCTTCACAGCCGAGCGCAATCCGCTATGAATACTACGGCTCAAACGGAAACGGTAATAGAAGGAAGAACTACAATTTCGAGAATGACGACAAATTCCCTGAAGTAAAGGAAGGCGTACACGTAAATCATAATACCTACGGCAAGGGAACGGTGCTTTCGACGGACGGCAAGGGACTGGATAAAAGAGCGGAGATATACTTCGACGACGTGGGACTAAAGAAGATCATACTGAAGTACGCTAAAATGACGATACAGGAATAAATCTAAATTATAATTATATGGCATACTGGCTTTTAAAAACAGAACCTTCCGTTTATTCATACGATGACCTCGTAAAAGACAAGAAGACTGTCTGGGACGGTGTTGCAAATCCCACAGCACTGAGGCACATAAGGAGCATTAAGAAAGGCGACCTTGTATTCGTATATCATACCGGCGATGAGAAACAAATGGTCGGAATAGCGACCGTAACGTCCGATCCCTATCCTGACCCAAAGCAAAAGAACGAGAAGTTGGTTGTATTCGATATCAAACCGAAGAAAAAGCTTAAACGCCCCGTCACTTTAAAAGAGGTCAAAGCTATAAATAAGTATGCCCAGTATGACCTCGTCCGTCTCCCCCGCGTCTCCGTCATGCCTGTCCCGGAAAAATACTGGGAAGATTTCATCAAAATGAGCGAAAAATAGATTTTCCATAAAAAAAAGCAGTGCCGGAAAACCGGTACTGCTTTAGTGAGGCTTATGTTAATAAGCCGAGGGGTAAATCTTTTTCACTCAACCTTCTATAAGGATAAAGAACGAAACACCTGATAAAATCTTAATCGATTTACTACAAAGATAGTATTATGCGGTACCCACAGCAAAGAATTTTTTTTCAAAAAGTAACCGGAATTTAGGCTGTTTTTTGAGGGAAGATTTCCCGGAAAGCCCAATTTTATGGGTGGAAAATCGTTACGAATGTAGTCAAAATAACATAAAAAAAGACACTCTGCCTACCACTACAGAGTGTCTTCGGTTGGTAATTGGAGGTAAGAAATGAGAAATATGCAAAAATATAAACAAAAAAAACGATTTACAAAATCCCGTTTTTTTTACATAATTAATATTTTTTGTTTTCCCTACATATAATATCATCCCAATAAACTTGACAAAATAAAAAGGGAAAGACATCAAGTTGTCTTTCCCATAACCATATTATTTTACTTATAGAGGAAGTTCTTATGTAATGACCAATCGGTCTGCTACGTAGTTTAATGCTTTTACAAGAAGCTCGTACCTATCGTCCTTTGCATCCGATCTCAAAGAGGCTTCCCTGACACTTTCCGAAGCCCTGATCACCACGGCAGATATTTCATTCAAAAATTCATCCGGAATTTCTTCATCCGACTGGTAATTTCTCAGCAGTCCTATTGCTTCGTCTATGCTTATAATAGTTTTCTCGAGATAGGGTTTTACATCCGACTTTTCCACTTCGTTATAATTAACAGCGGATCCTTTTAGGAGGGTAAGTATATCGATCATCCTTTCGGAAAAGGAAGGGGGATCGCCTTCGTCACTACCTCCGCAGCCACTGAGCGCCGGCATGGATAAAAGAATCACAAGAGCAAACACGAACAATTTTCTCATCACATCCTGGATTAGTTGCTTTGATTTTTCAATATTAACATAAATAAATAACTAATTCAAAACAATTCGAGAAAACCAGTTCATTCCAGGTGATCATATTGTATCAGCTCCCATTTAAAATTCTCATGATAAAAGGCAAGCTCGCATATGACCTTTTGATCTTTGCATTCCACCACAAAGTGTGTAACCGGGTTGCCCCCTTCCTTTAGACGCCACTTATTTACAAACGTGGTAACTTTGTAAATAGTGTTTTTGCGTTTAAATCTTATAATATTTACCCGTGTGTGATCGAAGTGGGCGATCACTTCAACAGGCTCGAAGGTCTCGTATCTCATAGGGATAATATACCATAAATAATTATGGCAATCAACTACCTCCAATTTTCCTTTTCCTGAGCTACAAGATCTATAATGTTAATACGTTCTGGCAGCTCAAAGTAACCTTTATCAATTTCATTGCACAGGATATTGAATACGCGGGTCAGACCTTCGAAACCGTCCGGGTCATTGTCTTTAAACAAGGTAGGCAGGTGATGACCGTTGCGGTCCTCGCGTCCTTCAAATTCATACTCGATACGCATTAATTCCTCCGGTGTATATCTCACATATTCCGGGATAAGTTTGTTGGCAACTTTGTGGTATATCTGCTGGTGTGTGCCGTTTATCACATTTATCCAGTATGGATTGCCATTGCACATATTTCCAACTGCGCAGGCACAGGGTTCCCCATGAACCAGGTGACCATGGAAAAAGGCTTTTATTAAAATTCCGGCGGTTTCTTCGAGACGATGCTGCATGGTAGTTGTGTGTTTAAAATTTTAAAAAATTTTTAAATAAGCTTTCTCAAAGGGAGTTTCTCCAATTCGATTATCTTGTTATACATATCAGAGAGCTCATTATATCTTCCTGACAATTTCCTCTTTTTGCGTGGAAGATTTCTTATGAGCATACCAATGTGTTTAAGCTCTTCCTCGATCGCAAGCAGTTCAGCTTTTGTATCCAGAGCTTTACAAAGAGATCTAACTCTCTTTTCAGATTTGCTTTGTTTCATATTTACAAACTTTAAGAATGAATTAGTTTTATAAGATAAGATTTAAAACAAGCATCACTTTCTTTTGCCGGATCATCTTTAATTCGCCTTATCGATAGAATACATGATCCAACTATCGGATCGTATGACCTTGCAGTGATCTCCTTAATGTCCATTATTGCCTGATCTAATTGGTTTGAGTAATTTCTTAATTTCACTAAGCCGGTTTTTATCGGCGTGATACTCTTCGGGATCCCACGAATATGAAAACTCACTATCGCCGGTAAGTTTCCATTTCTTGCTTTCCTCCATTTTCCAGAGTATCCAGTCGCGCTCAGCCTGCAATTCAGCTAGTTTTTCGGGTGGTAGTTTCATTTTGACTTAAATTATGCTTTCGTAATATTTACTGTTTTGGATTTGCTTTAACCGTATTTTTCTCTATATTGAAGGTAAATATTACGTGAACTTCGTAATACAATCTACCGTAATTTGTACGGTTTGTCAAGTCACAAAAAACGTAATTACTACTATGGATATAAACAAGACTATCTCCACAAATGTTTATGCTTTACTAGGCAAAAGTTCGGTCACTCAAAAGAAGCTGGCATATGATCTGGGCATAAAGATAGACACTCTTTTTAATTATTTGAAAAACAGGGCAAAATGGGATACAAATGTGGTAAATTCTATCGCAAAATATTTTAATGTACCCCTGGACTATCTATATGGAAACCCGGTGGGTGTAAGTAATGAGGTCGAAGGTGACTCAAAAGCCAGGCACGTGGCAGTACTCGGAAAGGTCGAATGCGGCATTCCCATCACAGCTCAGATAAATAATAATGCATTAGATCTAGAACACATACTCATTGATAATGTTGCGCGGTACAAGAATCCGTTTGTCCTTATAGCCGAAGGGGAATCCATGTCTCCCTTTATTAATCCTAAGGATTATATATTATGTATAGATGACGAAACAAAAATTAAAAACAAGGCGACCGTAGTGGTAAGCTTTAAAACAGAACCGGATAATTACGAGGCAAATGCAAAATTGTACTACGAGCTGGATGATTCGCATATTATGCTTTACTCAATAAACACGAAATTTCCACCAACTGTGCATAAAAAGAGGGACGTTGCCCACGTATATAAGGTTATAAAGATCATACGAGAAGTGAAATAGATGTTTTTATTTATATTTAGCCATATTTGCATCCCTACATAAAATTTTCATTACCCCCAAAAATCTACTTGACATATATCCCAGATTGTAGTATTTTTACTCTGAAGTTAGCTTAATACTAGTATCTGTGCTTTATTTTATGACTTATGTAATGTATAAAACTAAAACAATATTATTACTTCTAGGTATCACCCTTCTAATCGGTTTAGCCGGATGCTCTGCATATAGAGAGGAAGCCCTCGAGAGAATGCGTAAAGAAAAGAGGGAGAGTGAAGAAAGATCTGAAGAAAAGTATAATAAGAAAGAAGAAACCAAGACTTTTAAGGGTACCTCATATACCGGCAAGACTGACGAGCAGATACTAGATGTACTAAAGAAGAAGAAGTTCAGAAACCTCTCATCGGGAGAAATGGATGAGCTAATGGACAGAGTAAAAGAATACTTGCATACTCCATACCTCTGGGGAGGCGAATCAAAAGATGGTATCGATTGCTCTTCTTTTGTACAGACTGTTATGAATATGGCACTTGGTGTAAAGCTACCGAGGACTTCTCTTGAGCAGTCTAAAATAGGCAATCAGATAGATCTGGATGACGTAAGCCTGGGAGATCTGATTTTCTTTGATACAATGGATAAAGGACATGTATCACATGTCGGCATTTACCTGGACGAAGGATTATTTGTACATTCCGGATCCCGGACAGGAGTGGCGATCGCATCTTTAAACGACGATTTTTACAATAAAACTTTCCTTTTCGCAAAACGGGTATTTTAATTCAATAGAGAAACAAAAGCAGTAGATCCTCACCTCCTTAGCGGCTTATAGCCGCTTTTTTTATATGGTATAATATTTTCTCTTTAATATTTTCCGCTTAAAGTCTATGTTAATAAATCTTAACGAAATCATGAACTTTATAAGGAAAATTGAGATATAGCATTATTACTCCCTTAATTACAATATTAATACTAGTCAGTGTTAATATTTGCTATTCAGATAACATTGAAATTGTTTACACTTCTCCAATAGATGGCGCAAAGTACCTTCGCCCGGAAGAAACAATTATAATTTCGGCAAATAAACCGATCAATGAAAGCACCATAAGTACCAGCGGTATCATCAATGTGTCAGGCAGATTGAAAAACAATTACACCGGTACTACTTTTTTATCGAGTGACGGTAAGACTATAATCTTTAAGCCAAGTTCTTACTTTATGTGGTCGGACACCGTGACAGTTAATATCAACAATGGTATTAAAACTACAGACGGAGAAAATCTTAACCCAAAGTCGATCACATTTATAATTAGAGATAACCCTGACCAGATTCGACCGTTTAATTCTTTCCAATCGGAATTTGAAGGCAAGACTTATAGACCGCTATTTTACCAAAACAATTTAGATGATCCCCTACCGGCTGACTTTCCCCGGATCAGTATAGTAAATAATTTTAACCCATCATACGGCAGGTTATTTTTTACGAACTTTAACATGGCGAATTTTAATGGAGGGAATAACCATGAGGAATCAATACAGTATCCTCAAGAAGATGATATTACAATAACACCTAATCCATATCTGATAATATTCGAAAATTCAGGCGACGTATACTATTACAAAAGGATCGAGCCTTATGCAACGGATTTCAAGAAGATCGGCGCAGACAGGTTCGTTTACAATAATGTCAAGACAAGCAATTATTACATGTTTGACACCGACCTTAATTTCATTGACTCTTTTTATTGCAGAAATGGATATGAAACGGATCAGCATGATCTGCAATTTCTTGACAACGGGCATTTTGTATTGATGAGCTATGACCCGGTAATAATAGACATGAGTAAGATCGTTCCCGGAGGCGATACAAATTGCCAGGTATTAGGGCTTGTGATACAGGAGCTGGACAATGATAAGAATGTCATATTTCAATGGAGAAGTTGGGATCATCTGGAGATAACAGAAGCTACTCATGAAAACATGACAGCACCAAAATTGGACTATGTTCACGGTAACTCACTTGAATATGATTACGACGGAAATTTAATCTGCTCATTCCGACATACGGACCAAATCATTAAAATAAACCGCATTACGGGCGATATCATGTGGAGACTGGGCGGAAAGAAAAACCAGTTCACATTTATAAATGATCCGATAGGTTTTTCTCATCAGCATGATGCCAGAAGAATAGCCCCGGGGCGTATAACACTTTTCGACAACGGTAATTTCCACAGCCCGCCCTATTCAAGAGCAGTCGAATACGAACTTGACGAAGTAAATAAAACTGCTACACTTGTATGGCAATTTGATCATAATAAAGAGGTCTTTGCATTTGCAATGGGTAATACCCAGAGGCTACCTAACGGCAATACTGTAATTGGCTGGGGAGCCGCCGGTTACCCAAATATTACGGAAGTTGACCCACAGGGTAATATCCTTTTTGAGATGGCAAATCCGGATTCGCTTTGGTGTTACAGGGCATTTAGATTTACTTTTGATCAGCCGGAAAATCCGATTCCAGAGACATATAATCTTGGACAAAATTATCCTAATCCGTTTAACCCGGCAACAACGATAAGCTTTAATATACCTTTACAATCGAATGTAAAATTATATATATATGATATACTGGGACGGGAAGTAGCGAAACTCGTCAACCAGGAACTTAATCCAGGTAATTATAACATATTGTGGAATGCACAAAATCTTTCGAGTGGAGTTTATTTCTACAAACTGATCGCTAGCGGTTTTGTAGAAACAAAAAAGATGGTTCTTTTAAAGTAGGGGGAATTTTAAACAATTCTTTTAAAAGAATGTCAAATTAATAAACCATAAAATTTTTTAGTATGAAAGGACTTTTTATCTCCCTATTTGTCTTATTAATTTCCTCTCACTTTTCATATGCTGATAATATAGACATCGTATATCACTCTCCACAATCAAACGCGAATAATTGTACAGTTAATGAAACAATCATATTTTCGGTTTTTGAAGAAATAAACCAAGCAACAATAGATAATTCCATTGTTAGTGTTACCGGCAGTACAAGTGGATCACATACGGGTATGCTATTTTTGGCAAAGGATGGAAATACTTTAATATTCAAGCCGGATATTCCATTTAATAATTCAGAAACAGTCAATGTGAATATAGGTGCAGGCTTAGGAACTATATCAGGAAATACGATCAATCAGTATTCATTTTCATTCAATGTTAGAAATCCACGCACCGTAGTGGATTTTACGAACTTCGATCCCTACGAAACACGCATTCCATACAGCAAAATCGATTTCAAATTATTCAATAATGATGTTGATGATCCGGGAAGCGAACCAAACGCCAATGTAGCTGTTAATCTAAATCCCTCACACGGCAGAATATTTATTAGCGGATTTAGGGGAGATACTGTAACATTTACCCCCTATCTGACTATTTACGACAACTCGGGATCGCTTTTATTGTCACAGTCAACCTTTGGTCCGAGTGTAGATTTTAAAAAACAGATAAACGGAACATATTCATATTGCAGTTTAGCAAAAAGTTTATTTTATATACTCGATTCAAATTTTAATGTAATCGATTCAGTTTCCTGCGGGAATGGGTATACAACAGACCTTCACGAATTACTCGTACTCGGTAATGGTAACATGTTAATAATGGGCTATGACACTGTTGAAGTTGACATGAGTCAAATTGTTACAGGAGGCGACACAAATGCACTGGTTGCAGGATTGATAGTACAGGAACTGGACAAAGATAAAAATGTAGTGTACCAATGGAGAAGTTGGGAAGAAATGGAGATTACAGATGCCTCACATGAAGATTTCACCGCATCAAAAATCGACTATGCCCACGGAAATTCTATAGAACCCGATTATGACGGGAATTTGCTTGTGTCTTCCAGACACCTTGACGAAATTACAAAGATAGACAGGAAAACCGGAAAGATTATTTGGAGATTAGGAGGAAAGAAAAACCAGTTTACATTTGTAAATGACGATCGGAGATTTTCTCATCAACATGATGCCCGAAGAATCGCTCCAGGAAGAATTACATTGTTTGATAATGGTAATTTCCATGATCCTTACTATTCCAGAGTGATCGAGTATGAACTGGATGAGATAAATAAAACTGCTACTCTGGTATGGCAGTTTGACCATGATAAAACCGTTCACTCGCCTGCAATGGGAAATGCTCAGAGACTTTCTAACGGAAACACACTAATTGGGTGGGGTTTTACCCAGCCAAACGTAACCGAGGTTACCCCCCTGGGTAAGATTGTTTACGAAATGTCACTTGACCCCGGCTATGTATCCTATAGGGCATTCAAGTATACATATAATCAACCCGACTCTCCATATCCGGATGATTACGTGCTTAATCAAAACTATCCGAATCCATTTAACCCAAGCACTGTTATTACTTTTAATATACCCCGGCAAACAAAAGTATCTCTAAAGGTTTATGATATACTGGGTAGGGTTGTCTCGGTATTGATAAATAGCGACCTGTCAGCCGGTGAGCATTATGCGCAATTTAATGGATCTAACCTCGCTAGCGGAGTTTATTTTTATAACCTTGTGACCGATACGTACTCTGAAACAAAGAAAATGATACTGCTAAAGTAGTTGTATTTATATTGAAATAAGAAGTGTATTGAGTTAAATTAGCAATAAGGAAAAAGATCGTTCTTTTTCCTTATTGCTTGAATATCAAGCATTTAAACTACAGAGAGTTGCTCGAGTGGTTGAAGAGGCACGCCTGGAAAGTGTGTATGGCAGCAATGTCATCGCGGGTTCGAATCCCGCACTCTCTGCAATAAAAACCGATGAGTAAACCCGTCCTTAGAATCCTTAAATTCCCGCTTTATCTGGTCCTTTTTTTATTATTCGTTTTCATCACTTACATTGCTTATGGATATTTTGTTTCGGAGATCTACGACTTTCCCGAGCCAAAACCCTTCACAGGAGATCGGCTGTACAATCCATACGACAATTTATATCCGCACTGGTACAAAGCAAATTTTCACGCTCATTCTTACGCATGGGGAGGTCTCACTAACGGAAAGCAGACTGAAGAGGAAGTAATTCAAAAATACAGGCAGGAAAATTACGATCTTATCTATTTATCAAATTATCACAAAATATACCTGACTTACCCGCCGGGAAATCCATCCTCTCTTTCAGTATATGAGCACGGATACAATACAACCAAGGCTCACAGGCTTGTATTCGGTGCGGAAAGCCCTTCCTATTTCGATATACCTATTTACCTAAATACGAGCGCAAAGCAGTATCTCATTAATGAACTGAAGAAGGATTCGAAAATGCTGGCGATAGCTCACCCCGCATTTCATAATGGACATACTCCGCACGAACTACGTTACCTGTCCGGGTATGATCTGATGGAAGTCCTTAATCATTATAGAGTGTCAGATGTTTACTGGGACTCTGCGCTTTCATCCGGTAAAGCTGTCTGGCTAATCTCTGATGATGATACACATGATATAAATGATCCGGTTGAAACAGGTGTATGCTGGACGCTGGTCAATTCTCCCGATAAAAATGCTGACGACATCATGAACTCATTAAAGACCGGTAAAGCGGTCGGACTTAAAGGAAAAAATTTTGAAAATCCGCTTATCCTGGAAAGTGTGACCATCGATTCGATGACAGTGAATTACAAATTTAATATGCCGGCAAACATTAAGCTTATCGGCGACAATGGTATTGTAAAGGCCGAATCCGGTAATAGCGATAGCATCTCATATACATTTAAGCCCGAAGACACTTACTTGCGCGCTGTTGTAAATACCCCCGACTCTGTATCATTTCTTTATCTGAATCCGGTAATACGCTATGACGGAGGCGCACCTCCTTCAAATCCATTCACGGCAAAAGTAAATTATTTCCAATCATACTTGATCCGCGTACTGATCTTAATCCCCTATCTGCTCCTTATATATTTTATTTATAGAAAGATTCGAAATAAGAAAAGAAAAAATTCTTATATTTAGCTTAATATAATCCTTCGAAACAGGTAAATTATAAAATGCTCACGCTTTTTAAGGACAGAACAGCATTATATATACTGCTTGCGGGAACAATCGTAAGAATTATTACCTCCTTTATTGTCCCTCCGGGGTTCGACGAATCTTACTACGGATGTTATTCCTTTCATCCTGCATGGGGGTATTTCGATCATCCTCCCATGGTCATGGCAACTGCCTCGATCGGTTTATTTCTTACCGGAACATTTACTTCCTTTACACTCCGCTTTGGCGCTCTGATCATTTATATTATTTCACTTGCGCTTATCTATGATATCGCAAACAGACTGTCAGGTCAAAATTCAGCCAGAATAAGCCTGATACTTGGATCTATTATCCCCTATTTCCTTATTGGCATGGGGGCATTTGTTATACCTGATAACGCATTCGGCTTATTTATGTTATTATTTATCTTGAGCCTTGTGCGATTAAAGGAAACCGGGAACACAAAATACTTTTTGCTGACCGGGACATGGCTGGGTCTTGCATTCCTTTCAAAATACCATGCCGTTCTCCTTCTCGGCGGACTTTTCTTTGTACTTATTTTCTATAGAGATTGGAGAAAATATTTACTAAGTCCTTACCTGTATATAGGAATACTGTTGAGTGTGGTGATCTTCTCGCCAAATATATATTGGAACTACCAGCATAATTGGGTTTCATACGCTTACCAGTTCGGTAAAAGTACAGGTGTAACCAACTTCTCCTTGAATACATTCCTGCAGGGAGTTTTTGTTCAGGCCGGATACCTCCTTCCATGGGTAATGATAGTTCTAATAATTGCCCTTTTCAGAGCCAGAAAAGACCCGCAATTAAATTGGATCATTCCGTTTGCCGCGCTCCCTATTATTGCATTCACACTGGTAGGAGCGACACGGCAGATCATGCCTCACTGGCCGATGCCCGGATACCTCGCTGCAATATTAACCGCCGGAGTATGGATAGGGAAATGGTCTATCGGAAAGCAAAAATTATTCTTTTACAGCACGGGAGGAGTTACGCTCGCCGCTCTGATAATAGTAAACATACAGGCTCTAACAGGATTTTTACCTATCGAAAAGACTCCGGACGTTACTCTCGACGGTCAGGGATGGGAAGAGGTTTATTATAAGATTAATTCCATGAGAATAATGGATGACCGAACAACGTTTGTTTTTACTCATAAGTGGTTCCTATCGGGTGAGTTCGACTTTGCTTCAGGTGGCAGGTACAACGTTTTCGTTTTCAATGATGAAGCGCCTTACAGTTACGCATTCTGGGATAAGACAAAAGATAACATTGGAAAAAATGCTCTATTCATTACAACAGACAGATTTCACGATGATCCGACTACTTTGTGCAAAGACTATTTCACTGAATTCGAGCTCCTTCATACCGTTCCTACATACAGAGGGGACAGTGAAGCGCAGGTATTCGAGATATGGTTCTGCAAGGGACTGAAAAAATCCTTCCCCAATCCTTACTCAAAATACATAAATGAGTAACCTACTTGATAAAATATTCTCGCTAAAAGGCACCTTCCTTAAATTCGCTCTCGTCGGGATAAGCGGGATCGCGGTGAACCAGGGGTTATTGGCGTTACAGGTAGATTATTTGAATATCGATCTAAAGATCGCTTCGATAGTTGCCATCGAGCTCTCGATACTGAATAATTTTTTATGGAACAACATCTGGACCTGGAAGGAAAGAAAAAAACACAAAGTCTGGACAAGACTTTTGCGTTATCATATGGTTACTGCCTTTTCCGGAGGAGTTAATTACATTACCCTCCTAGTGCTGACTGATTCAGCAGGGATGCATTACCTCATCGCAAACCTAATTGGCATAGGACTTGGTATGATAATTAACTTCGCTCTAAATCATTTATGGACGTTCCAAAAAAAAGAATCGGAAGCCTAGACTACTCCCCCGCCCATTAGAAGCCTTACCGCGCCAAACAATGCCGCAACCAAACACATTATCAACCCGGCTATAGATCCATTCTTGTTACCCTTCTCAACAGCTATTCCTACTATACCCAGTATCACACCAACGCCTGCGAAAGGTATATTGATCCAATTAAATGCGCCGAAGCACGGTATAAACCCAAATATCATTCCAAGAATAGATAATGATCCCCAAATAATGTTAAGAGTGTTCATATATTAGATTTTCTTTTTAAGGATTTTTGAAATATAAATATTATGAATACGATTTGATTCAAAACAAGGATTGAAAAAAGCGGGATAGCCGCTTCATTAACAGAACCACCGGAGAAATTCCCCTTTGCAAGACTGACGAAGCTTCTCGTCATGCCGCAAAATGCACATGTTCCTTCATGATGACCCTGAAGCACTGATGATGCGCCGTATATAAGATTTTCGTCTGCAAATATTAAAAAAGCAAACATGAATAGCATTACAGAACTAAATAAGATCCAGAGAATGGAGTAAGCTCTTTTGAGGTCATTTTGAAAAGTAGTGCGCAATGATAACTATTTTTTTACGAAGATCATTCTGTATAAAAGCAGGATTATTACAGCACCCGCAAATGCTCCGAAGAAGCCGGCTGTATCACCCTCTGAATAAAGACCTATCCATCTACCCAGATAGGTAAACAAAACAGAACCCCCTATACCAAGAAGGATAGTAAAAATACATCCGTGTTTCTCTTTACCCGGCACAATAAACCTTGCAAGGGCTCCCACAACAAGTCCGATAAGTATAGTCCACAATAATGATAACATAAAAGAAGTTTTTATTTATACAATATACCAAAAAAATCGGAAAATTTTTACCTGACAAAAATTATGATGTTATAAATTTATTTCTTATTTTAGTGAGCCGGGTACTATCCCGATTTCTTACATGGACAAAGACGTCAAAAGAAACGTCGTACACTATTTTATTTCTGATATAAGCGTTTTTGTGAGCATTTATCTTAACTTTCTCACAATGGTCTGGTTAACATATGAATTAACAGGACTGCCTGCCGATCTTGGACTTGTGGGATTCTTACAAAACCTTCCCTTCTTTTTATTCAGCGTTCTTGGTGGAGTGGTAGCCGACAATTATAATCGCAGAAAAATAGTTGTACGGTTTAATATTATGTTCGTACTTCTGGCTTTGATAGTAGCTCTTACGTTTATTTTAAAGCTTTTAACCTTGCCCTTGATATTGACATTCTCTTTCCTCTTGGGAACATTTTTCTCTATATACTACCCATCCATGATAGCCATGGTGCAAGATATGGTAACGGACAAGAACGAATTTCCCCGCGTAATGGGGGCTGCCGCATCGAATGCAAAGACCGGACAGCTTATTGCTTCATCCGGTTTCAGTTTTTTGATCTCTGCCTTTACCGTAGCCGGCACATTAGTTACCGCTTTCATTTTCAATCTGGTCTCCCTATTCTTCATTTCAAAGGTCAAATATACCGAACCTGTAATAGTAAAGAAAAATGAAACGGTATTTGGACAGATAAAGACCGGGCTCAGCTATGTGCTGAAGCATAAGGTCCTTTTGGCAATAATACTCATGTCAACCATGATAAGCCTTGTATTTATATTCGTGTCATTCCAGATGCCTCTCATTGATAAAGATTTTCTCAATGGCTCTTCCAATGACATGGGAATTCTTTTTATTGCAGGCGCAGTAGGGGGCCTCGTTTCGGGAATTTACCTTGGCAAGCGAAAATCAACCAAAAATCTTCTCTGGTTTCTCATTGCCTGCGCGGTTATTTCAGGAATTAGCATAATTGGTCTTGCGTTCTCAAGGGAATTATGGTTAAGTTTTATTTTTGCAATGGGAGTTGATTTTGCCTTCATTGCAACACTGGGAATGAGCAATACGATATTGCAGCTCTTCTCAGATGATGAAGTCTGCGGACGCGTGCTCGGCATCAATACAATGATGTCGTGGGGTTTTTCTGCTGTTATAATGATGATATTGGGGTTCGTCGCAGACAAGACAGGCATGCAGCCTGTTATGGTAGGGATAGGTATAGCGCTCTTTTTAAGTACTGCAATATACTTGATAAGCCTTAAGCTCCAAAAACCGGAACTACAAGCAATATATTCTCACAGAAACATTCCTGCGGATAAACAACCTATTTGACCATCACTCAACGTACTGTTATAGTAAGCGGACATCCGGCATAAAAGAACGACGTCGTGTCTGCATTGAGCAGGCGCAGATAATTATTATGGTCATGCTCGAACGCTACCCAGCAGGAATAATTGTCGAGACTTCCCGAACTGCCCGGACAGTTCGTTGGAGTATAACTCCCTATCTCTTCCGTAAACGCCACGTTCTTATAATTAATTGAATCACCGAAGTATTGCTGTGTCGTTTGTATAAGCGCAGTAACTAAAGCCGGAAGTGTAGTAGGTATCTGGTCGTCGATTATCTGCTGAAGATTTGCACAGAATCTCGGCACAAGGTCACGTGAATTAATTAGTCGGTGACTCTCAGCACCTTTTGATGACACCAGGTTATCAAAATACAGTCTGTAGCCATCATTGCCAACACTAGGAGCGGCATATGTATACGATTTCACTTTGAACTTCCCTCCAAAACCCGCGTCAAGAAACCATGACGTAACTATCGTCGCGAGCGCACCTCCGAGACTGTGTCCCGTTATGTAAAATGTCGACCCTATATTCGGGAGCGCGTCGAGAAATTGCTGCATAGTCTTGCCTGTTGCAGGATCTTTTAGCTGAAGTAATGTATCCAGACCGATCAGGCTTCCGTCCGATACCTTGACCGTGTCAGATGCCGTACCAAACGGATATACTGTCTGATCTACAAAAAAGTCTTCTATAACATTAGTAAGGTAACACCAGTCAGTGCCTCTTATCGCCAGGCAGTATGATGGAATAATCTCCGATGAGTCAACTGCTATATACATCATATTCGCATTATCTGTGCTCAAACCCGGTCCCCACGCCAGCTTCCAATTCCCCTGTGTCGAATAGTTAGTCTTTGCCAGTTGTATTTTAAGCGAATCCTTTATAAAAGCAGGATTATTCTCGTTCACATAAGTAAGCGCGGCAAGTGTCATCGTAATTTTCGCGGCGGTCGGATCATAGGAAGTACTGCCGAATAGTGTACTGTTGCCGTTTAGCGGGTTATCCGAACATCCCAATTGGGTAAGGCTAACTGTTACTGCCACTATCAAAAGTACAGTCGAAAAAGGACTGAAATATTTAGTATAATTAGACATATTTGACCTCGGATTATAGTTTTCTAAAAATTACGATTCATTAACCATAAATAAAATAGCTAATGGAACCTGTATTTAAAATTATTCCCGGGTTTAAAATTGTCGGGATGATGTATTCCGGACGTGTGGATACGGGAGAGATTCCTCTACTGTGGAATAGGTTCGCTGACAAAATGGAAACTGTCCCAAACAGGATAAACGAACATAAATGTTTTGGGATCATCAACCCGTTCGGCGAAAATAAATCAAAAGGCGAAATTGATTATGTAGCAGCTGTTGAAGTAGAAAATTTCAATGATGTCCCTGATGATATGATATCTGCTGATATACCCGAAGGTGAATATGCGATTTTCACTCACGTAGGTCCGATTAGTAATATTATGAATTCAGTTAAATATATATACGGTGAATGGCTCCCAAATTCAGAATATACCTTGACCGGAATGCCCGATCTGGAAGTGTATGACGAGAGATTTAAGCTTGAAGCAGAAGATTCGGAATGTGATATATGCTTGTCCGTCAAAAAGAAATAATCTTTACATTTTTTCTATAAAGTGTAATAATTACCTTATAAGAAGTTTCGGAGAGGTGGCAGAGTGGTTGAATGCGCTGGTCTCGAAAACCGGTATGGGGGCAACCTCATCGAGGGTTCGAATCCCTCCTTCTCCGCAAAAAATTCTTACCGGGTTCCTCTATATGAAATATCTTGCCCTTCTCCGCGGTATAAATGTCAGCGGACAGAAAATAATCAAAATGAAAGAACTGGCTGATGCCCTCTCAAAAGCCGGCTTCAATAATGTCAGGACATACATACAGAGCGGTAACGTAATTTTCGACAGCTCAAAGAAAAGCAACTCCGCGCTCTCGAAAGATGTAAGTAAGGTCATTTTTAATTCGTTTGGGCACGACGTCGATGTGATCGTTTGTTCGCAGAAGGAACTTACAAACATAATCGAAAAAGCACCCTTTAAAAAGAAAGACCTGGGTAAAAAGCTCTATGTCTCATTCCTCGCAGAAAAACCCGATGTAGAAAGAACCAAATTAATTAAATCACTAAGTACTGCCTCGGAAACTTTCGTCCTGAATGGAACCGCGATCTATACCACCCGTGACCCTAAATTACCCTTCGACAAAACCGTACTCGGTGTACTCGATAAAAAGATTAAAATGACTATTACTACCCGAAACTGGAACGTGGTAAACAAGATTTCTGAATTAATGCAAACTGCCTGATGAAAAAATTCCGGCACGCCATCTCAAAAAATGTTTTTGTTCTTGGGCTGGTAAGCTTCTTCAATGACATTGCCTCCGAAATGATATACCCTATCATTCCGATATTCCTGACGGGATTGCTTGGTGTTCCGGTAGCAATAGTTGGCGTAATCGAAGGCATAGCCGAATCAACCTCGAGTATTCTGAAGCTGTTTTCGGGCTGGCTGTCAGATAAAGCCCGTAAACGAAAACCATTTGCTGTAATAGGTTACTCTCTTTCGGCAATATCAAAGCTAATACTTGGATTCTCCTCTACATGGGAGTTAGTACTTACTGCCCGATTTACCGATAGATTTGGTAAAGGCGTGCGCACTTCCGCTCGTGATGCTCTGATAGTAGAGAGTTCCGAAAAGGAATCCATGGGAAGATCATTCGGATTCCACCGCGCTATGGATACAGCCGGTGCCGTGATTGGACCTTTACTGGCAATCCTCGTCATCAATTTCTGGACAGAGGATTATAAACTTTTATTCCTCCTCGCTTTCATCCCATCATGTATTGGTGTCCTGTTACTGATCCTATTCGTAAAAGAAAAGAATAAAGACCACAGCACCGCAAGGCCTGTAAAGCTCAGCTGGAAGAACCTCGACCGCTCGTTTAAGGTCTTCCTATTGATCAGTTTTATATTTATGATCGGTAATAGCTCGGATGCTTTTCTCATCCTCCGCGCAAAGGACCTCGGACTGTCACTTACTATGGTTATACTCGCCTATGTTTCGTTTAATATAGTATATGCTCTATCTTCGACTCCCGCAGGCATTCTTTCGGATAAGATTGGTCCCCGTAAATTACTTCCACTCGGATTTTTATTGTTTGCCGTAGTATATTTATTTTTCGGGATCATCGACAAAAGTATCTTTATCTGGATATTATTTCCGCTGTACGGCATATACATGGCTATGACGGAAGGTGTCGGTAAAGCATTCATATCTCAGTTAGTCCCTAAAGAAAGATCCGGAACCGCATTCGGTATCTATCAATTAACCGTCGGACTTTGTACTTTCATCGCGTCTTTAATAGCCGGACTCATGTGGACTTATATCGACGTGAGCGCTCCATTCATTTTTGGAAGCATAACGGCAGTGATTTCCGCCATAATGTTTATTATCTTGGAAAAACCTGAAGTGATTAAATAATTGTACCGTCAAATGGCAGAAAAAGAAACAACTCGTGTAGAGGCATTCAGCGATGGGGTTTTCGCAATTGCTATTACATTGCTGGTACTTGGTCTGGTCGAACCTCATATCGAGGCTACCACTACAAACGAAGAGTTATTCAAAGGTCTGTGGCACATATGGCCGTCATATTTAGGATTTATTATCAGCTTCACTACTATTTTAATTATGTGGATAAATCACCATGAGATATTCCGTATCGTTGGCACGGTAAATAAAAAATTCCTCATCTCAAACGGAGTTCTTCTGATGATGGTGACGTTCATTAATTTCCCCACGAAAGTTTTCAGCAGTCAATTGCAGACGGACTCGGCGGTCGCCGCAACCGCATTCCTTATGGGAAGCTATGTTCTCGTAGCCGCGGCATTTCTGTGGTGGTGGCAGGAAGCAAAAAAACTGAGAAAGAATAATGTTCCTGACGAGGTAATAAGTAAAATATCACGCAGCTACGCATTGGGGGTTCCCTCATATATGATATGCCTTATTCTGGCATTCATCTGGATCCCGCTGAGCATTGCAATATTTGCAGTAATGTCGATTTTCTGGATTACATTTCTCCGAGTACCTATCTATCAACCTCCAAAACATACAAACTAATTATGGATTACAACACAGAACAACTCGACGAGATCAAGATCATCGGTCTCAAGATCAGAACTACTAACGAAAACAACCAGGCAGGCACGGATATATTCCATGTGTGGGACAGGATCTTCAAAGAGGATATACCCGGCAAGATCCCAAATAAAACCGGCGACGAAATGTACGGAATTTATTTCGATTACGAAGGGGATTATACAAAACCCTACAGCTTTATGGTAGGATGCCCGGTAAGTTCTCTGGATGACATCCCTGAGGGTATGGACAGCGTTGTCCTCAATTCCGGAAAATACGCGCACATTGTTGCAAAAGGTAAAATGCCCGACTGTATAGTCGAGACCTGGCAGGAGATATGGAACTCTGACCTGGATAGAGCATACGGTACCGATTATGAGGTCTATGGAGCTAAATCACAGGACCCCGGTAATGCCGAAGTGGACGTTTACCTTTCGGTAAAGTAACTTAGATTTATTAAAATGTCAGATAAGCCTAAAATATTTATTTCTTCTACAATATTTGATTTTAAAGATCTAAGATCTTCTTTAAAGTTCTATCTCGAATCTCTTGGGTTCCAGGTTTTTATGTCGGAATTTAATGATTTCAAGAAAAAATTAGACGAGAATTCTTACAACGCATGTTTACAAACCATTCGAGAGTGTGATTACTTTATCCTTTTGGTAGGAAGCAGAATAGGTGGATACTATAATTTAGCTGATAAAATATCAATAACTCAAAAAGAATATGAAACTGCCTATGAAAAATTAAAACACAAGAAATTAAAAATACTAACTTTTGTTAGAAAAGAAATATGGATTATCAAAGAAGATAGAAAAATGCTCGAAAAAGTATTGAAGTCAGATTACAAGAATAAATATGAGATTGAGGATGAGGATATTCAAAAAATTAAAAACTTTAATAGTGAAATTGTAAATAATGCTGAATTTATATTTAGCTTTTTGAATGAAGTCGGGAAGATTAATGAAATGAAAGAGGCAATCAGCGGTGAATCCGAATTTCCAAAAGGAAATTGGATTCATCCATTTAATGACTTCTCAGATATAATAAATGTTCTTAAAACAGAATTTCTTTTTAAGGAGGATTTAGGAAATGTTGCCATGTTAGAAAATTTAAGGTATGAATGTATAAATAATCTAAAGCAATTCCTCTTAAAAAATCAGAACATAAATTTAAAGCGAAAACATTCTCTCGCTAAAAATGCGAGGTTACAATTTCATGGTAATATAAAAGAAGAGAGTGAAATTGTTGGAGATGACCTTGCTAGCTTAGGTCTATTTATCCTGATAGGATGTGGGCTCTCAGAAAATTTAAGCTTAGAATTTTTAGAACAGATTCTTTATTCTGGAAAATTTTTAGATTTTGATAAGGATTCAGGAGTGTTCAAACAAAGTCTCCTTACAAATGCTTTATTAAATCTCAAAGAACGAATTTCCTCACTCATCATCCTTGAGGAGAAGCTTATGAATTTAGAAAAGCGAATAAAAGTTTCGGAAAATTATGTTAAGCATATAGGTGAAAATGAAACAATATCAATAAAAAATTTTGATCTAATAGTACCTATGATTTTTCATGATCTCCACGAGGATATTGTAAATTTACTAGGTGGAGTTATTAAATATATTGATGGAGATATTTCTTTTTTAAAAAATCTGAAATTAAATGAAAAATCACCAATTAAAGAATATAATAAAGATCTCAAATCTGAGAACCCAAATGATGATGATATAGATTCATATATAAAAATTCAGTTTTATTTAGAGTACTTAGAAGCAAAAGACCCTTTAGGTTTTAAAGAACTTGAAAAAGAAATATTGACTCAACTAGAGAACAAAAAATGACATCACTTTCTCACCAGCTTACCCTTTTTTATCGAATCGAGTGCGCTGTATGATTTACATGAGGTCTCTCCGTGGTCTATTTCTATCTTACCGACCTTCTTAGCCACTTCCAGAGCTTTCTTATTGAGCTTTGAATTACGTAAGCCTATCACAACCAGCGCGGTGTTCATTCCCTCTTTAGCCCTGTTGGGCGAGGATTGTATTTCCTTCCCTATCGTACTGAGATACTTCTCAAAGAATTTGTCATTCAGCTCCTCATTGTGCCTTGCCTCCTGTGAAACAAGATGATATCCCAATCTTTTCACATACTCTTTCTTTGACTTTGTCCATTTATCGATATACTTGCTGTAAAAATCCGTTCCTCTTATCACCTGCACCAATAGATCCGCCGTCATGTAATACTGCAGATTATTAACCCATTTTTCTACCAGCTTTGCTTTGAGCTTAGCCGGGTCCATTATCATGGTAGCGAGAGACTGTGCGTCAACGTTACCGGTTTCCCAGAGTTCGACACCCAGGTCATGCTCCCCTTTTAATTTCTTCTTGAGCTTGTTCAGGTTTGCGAAGCTCACGCCGAACATATTATCACCCGCTCCATGCCGTTTATATATTTTGCGGTTTTGAGCAGTACCCAGCAATTCGAGCTCTTTCATTACATCTTTTAATTTCATGGCTTACGTTATTTTATAATCAAAAATATTTTAATTTAGTGTAAGAAATAAAGGTTTATAATGATTATTTTCTTTAAAAGAGAAAAGTCCTTAATATAACTCGGATGAAAAAAGACAACCTCATCATAATCCTTCTCGGTATTGTAGTTCTTTTTATTGTTGGAGTTACATTCTTTTTCCTCGAATCCGTGCTTTTGCCGTTCATCGTCGCGGTTCTTCTCTCGATAATCTTCCGCCCGGCTGTCGTATATCTTAATAGCAAGAAGATACCCATGGCGATCTCGCTGTTTATCGTTGTCCTTGTGTGCGCTCTAATGCTGTCGGCGGTTTCATTCCTCATATACAATAGCGTCGAATCGTTCACAAACGAATTCCCAAAATACGAGAGCAAATTTAATCAGAAAACCGCCGGTTGGGGTGAAACCCTTACCAATATGACGGTCTCCTTGGGAATAAATCCCGAAGACCTTACGGTTTCTAAACTTCTCCCGTTCAGCACTATATCTCAATACATTAGTAATTTCGCCGGGGTTTTCATAAATCTTGCTGGAAACGTTGTGATGGTCCTGCTGTTTATGCTTTTCCTCCTCGCGGGTACGGGGGATTCAAGCACAAAAATATACCGGGCATTTACCAAAGAACATGCCGACCGTATATCGCATATTGTAAATAACATTACGAAAAGCGTTAGGACGTATCTTATCAAAAAAACCCTTATCAGCATCCTGACGGGAACACTATACGCACTCATCACCTGGCTTTTTGGAATTGACTTCCCCGTCTTTTGGGGCTTCCTCGCATTCATATTAAATTTTATCCCAAATGTCGGCTCGCTTATTGCGACCGTCTTCCCGGTGATATTTTCTCTTTTCCAGTTTGATTCATTCATATCGTCCGTTATTATGCTTATCCTTCTTATCATCGCGCAGAATATCGTCGGAAATGGCATCGAGCCGATCGTGTTCGCGGAGAGTCTCGACCTCAGCCCGGTACTAATACTCATTGCGTTGATATTCTGGGGCTGGCTATGGGGTATCGTGGGAATGCTCCTTGCCGTTCCGCTCACAGCTACAATTAAGATCATCTGCGAAAACATCTCCCAGCTCAAACCCATTGCCGTCCTGATGGGCGGAAATAGGAACGGGCAAAGCCTGGTAGAGAAAGTTAAAAAAAAGAAAAAGGATTGACCCGAAGTTGAAGCTATTCGATATCCACCTTGTTTCATGTCACAGGATGCCGTCACGATCGTTCTTCTTTAGAGGCAAACAGTTCCCTGTGTGTGCGCGTTGCACCGGGACATACCTCGGCTTCCTGTCCGCTCCCCTTTTCATTTTCGATGTGATCTACTTCAATTGGCTCTGGAGTATCCTGCTCATTCTACCCACGGTCATCGACGGACTTACCCAGGCTTACATGAACCGCGAGAGCAATAACATCCTCCGTTTGATAACGGGCCTTATGTACGGCGTAGGATTGATGTCGTTAGCCAGCCTCATAGGGAGAGCAGTCGGCTTTTACATACTCGATCTCATCAAATAGCAACATTTCTCATTTTACTCTCGTATAGTTTAATATGTATAAAAAGTTGCCAAAAATAGCGCTTTTTGTCCTCTCTTTCCTAATTTCCGCCGGATCACTTTTCTCACAGGAAAAAACCGAATACGTTTGCACTCCCTGCGGTCGAGACTGCGACAACGAGATTCATTACAGTGAAGGCACATGCCCGGTTTGTAATATGCCATACATCGAAAAAAGCAGGGTAAAGATGCACACTTTACAGCCGGAGGAAGTTGCCATGATCATCTCAAACAACGAAGATTATATCATCCTCGATGTAAGAACAAAAGAAGAGTATGATGGCACTTCGGAGATCGAACCTGTCGGAGCCGGTCATTTGCTTAATGCAATAAATATTTCCAGCCGGGAGATTGAGAATAGACTTGGGGAGCTCGAGCAGTACAAAGACAAAAAAATAATCGTATATTGCTCGCATAGTCACAGGAGCCCCATGTGTTCCCAGATCCTCACGGACGCAGGTTTCGAAAATATCTACAATATGGCTGAAGGACTAACGACTTTTGTGGAAAAAGGATTGGTGAATACCAATACCGGCGAGAGCTTGCTTACAAAGTAGTTTTTTTCTTTTTCGGAAAGAAGACGGTAAAAGTGGACCCTTTATACTTCTCGCTTTCGACTTCGATGCGGGAGTTATTCATTTCACAATAATTCTTTACGAGCGCCAAACCAAGCCCGTTTCCTTCGAACTTCCTCGTGTATCCTTTCTCTTCCTGTGAAAACAGCTGGAATAAATGCGGGATGTATTCTTTGGAGATTCCGATACCCGTATCTGACACCTCTACGTACAATTCGTTATCTTTCTCTCCGATAATTATTTCTATGCTTCCCTGTATGGTGTATTTAAGTGCGTTACCGATGAGATTACTGAATATCTGCATTATGCTAAACTCGTCTCCGTTTACAACCGTCCCACTGGCATTATTGGTAAGGCTCAATTTGATGTTCTTTTTATCGGAGCTGACCTTGAACTGTTTATAAAGGTTCTGCAATATATCCGAGTACAGGTCTAATTCCTTCGGGATATACTGGTAATTCCCCGTTTGTATCTCTGACATCCTTAGAATAAGGTCTATCGTCCTCATGAGCCTCTGGCTTGCATCTTCTATCACCTCAAAGTCACCTTTGAGCTCATCATCGAGCGTCGGCTCTAACTGCTCCCGGATCAATTGCGTGTATCCCAGGATGGCATTTATCGGGGTACGTATCTCGTGGGACATTTGCGCGAGAAAATGCGACTTTACCCTGTCGGATTCCTCAGCCGCTTCTTTCGCTATCTTCATTTGCTCCTCTGCTTTCTTCTTCTCGGTAATATCTCTCACTATCGAGATCAAAAGCACTCTGTCATCCTGAACTATCTTAGCCACTGTTAATTCCACAAAAAGCACTCGCCCGTCCTTATGTATGATCTGCGTATCGAATCTGTCCTCTTCCCGCATCTCATAATTCTCGTATTCCTTGGGTTGAAGGTCCACTGTACGCATCTTCATCAGTTCCTCTTTGGTATATCCGGTGAGATCCGTTGCGTGGTCGTTCACTTCCAGTATATTCTCGTTTTCGTCCTCGATAAATATAGCATCGTTCGCCTTCGCAAAGATCGCCCGGTATATCTTCTCAAACCGCAAGCGTTCCTGCTCCGCCTTATTTATGCGAAGATTCAGATCATTCTGCTCGACGGAAAATTTATTTTCGTCTGTACTATCCAATTAGATGGTTGAGTGAATAAAAAAGGCGGTTTTTACCATCGTATGATGATAAAGCACCGCCCCGCATTATAAAAAAACCAATATGGCTCTAGTTTCCTACGACGACCTTTTCAGGTTTCTCGTCCTCGGATCTTTTCTTCATTACCTTTGGAGTAGTTCCAAACACATAATCCCATAAAGGGTTGCTCACACCGTAAGCCGTGTGATCATCCTGGAAATGATGTCTTAAATGATACTCCTTCAAAAACTTTCCTATCTTTCCATTCATGCGCATATGATGCGTAGCATAATGAACCGAATCATAAGCTACATACCCAAAAATAAACCCTGCGAATATATTATACCCGTAAGCCCCAAAGAGACTAGTGAAAATAAAATAGAATAACACCGCCAGAGGTATGCTCACCAAAAGAGGCATTACAAGCCGGGTGCTGTCCCTCGGATAATCATGGTGAATACCATGCACGAGAAAATGCACCTTCTTTCCGGTCTCGGACTTTGGATGATAATGAAATGCCCACCTGTGAAATGCGTACTCAAAAATAGTCCAGATAAATCCGCCCGCCAATATACAGAGCAAACCGTAGAGTATATTTATCTGGCTGAATCCCAGGTACAATAGATATCCCGCTACCGGGACATAGACAATTACAGGGGTTATTGGATGTATATGAGAAAAGTACTCCAAAACGGGATTCTTGAATAACCGTATGGTCTCGTCCTTATTTGATACATACATCTTTGGCATTTTCTATCCTTCTTTTAGATACTAGTCTGTTATAAATATATAAGGATATAAATAATTATAAAAGACAATAAAGCAGTCTTCCAAAATATGCCAAAAACGTTTGATTTTCTCGCATTATGAAGTTATTTTTGTAATTAAGCAACCAACTAACTTTTTTCAATAAAAAACCAAACAATGAACAAAGAAGAGTTAATTAACCAGATCGCCGGGGATGCCGGAATAAACAAGACTCAGGCAAAAGCAGCCCTTGAATCTTTTACCGACAGCGTAAAGAAGTCTCTCAAGAAGGGGGGGAAAGTCAGCCTTGTTGGTTTCGGTACTTTTTCTAAAGGTCGCAGAGCAGCAAGAACCGGAAGAAATCCTCAAACTGGTGCTTCAATCCAAATTCCTGCTAAAAACACCATCAAGTTTAAAGCCGGTAAAGAGTTTAACGATTACCTGAACTAAAAATTTTTAGTTGTAAACTAAAAGGGCTGCCAACCGGCAGCCCTTTTTTATTTAGCTTTTACTTTCTTTAGTATCCACGAATCCTTATCCAGATATACTTTTAGCGGTTTTCCTTTTACCGGATGCGTAAATTCCTGCTCCCGCTTATCATTATAAAACGTCAGTACCTCTTCGCCTTTATCGGTAACTACCGTCACCTTGATAGGCATTCTGAATACTTCCCAGTTGTCCTTTTTATTCTGAGTTTGCTCGATATTGAGCCTTAGCATGTATGTATCAGTACCTTCCTGCCCGTCATATTCATCGGCTTTCCATGAATATTCATAGTTTGGTCGTCCCGTTCCTTTAAATATCCACTGATCGAAAAAATCCGTAAGATCCATTCCCGATATCTTCTCGCACACATCCTTGAATTGGTACGTATTTGCAGTCTTATATTTGTATTCTTCGTAATATGTCCTGAGTATCTTGAAGAAGTTATCGTCACCTACCACACCTCTTAGCATATGCAGTACCCAGCTTGCTTTTTGATAGACAGTCGGACTGAATATGTCTCCTTGCGGATCATATACCGTACCGAAATAAAATCCGTAATCCTCTTTCCTGAGATACTTTATCAGTGCGTCCTTACCGCCCTTATGTTCTTCCCACAGAGCTTCCGAGTATGAAGCGAATCCCTCGTTCAGCCAGATGTCACGCCATGTCTCCGGCGATACTGCATCCCCAAACCATTGGTGGGCAAGCTCATGCGACACTATCGGCTCGAAATACCCGTTACCTGTTACGGTTAAATAGCCCATACTCGTTAATGTCTGGTGTTCCATAGCACCGCTCGTCCATCCAAACGTCGCCATACCGTATTTTTCATCTATAAAGGGATACTCACCGAAAATCTCCGAGAAATACTCTATCATTTCCACCGTGACAGCCCAGTCGTACTTGGCTTTTTCTGTCAGATTTGGATATGTATAATACTCGACCGGCATTTTCCTTTCACCGTCCAGTGAAGTGTACTCTTCTTTCCAGTAGTCGTATTTACCAATAGCAAGCGATACGAGGTATGTCGTAATGGGATACTTCGTCTCCCAAGTATATGTCTTCGTGCCATCTGAATTTTCCGTCTCACTTACAAGTAGTCCGGTGCTTGCCGCTGTTAGTTCATCAGGGACAGTCATCGATATTGTGAACGTGAATTTATCCCTCGGGACATCCTTGCACGGCCACCATGTTGGAGCATATGTCGGCTCGCTCAGAGTGTATATAGCGGGATACTTATCGAATGTCTTGAATGCGAACGAATCGAATCCTTCGTGTTCTGGCTTCCCGTGATAGGTTACCTCGACCGTAAAATTATCGTACTTATTTATTGTATTTCTTGAATTGACAATAAGGTAATTGTTACTCTTGTCATAGGAAGTAGTCTCGCCGTTTATCTTAACAGCGTCCACTGTCATATTATCGTATAGATTTAAATATACAAAGTTAAGCGTATCCGTCAATGACTGCGCGTCCATTTCCATTACGCCATAGACTTCTTTTTTCTCTATATCAAAAGAAAGTGCCAGGTTATGATTTTTCACATCATATAGATTCTGCATCGCCTCTACAAGTGGAGGATCTGTCCTGACCGTAGTATCGAACGCCAGTTGTCTGTATTTATCCTGTAGTAGCGCAAAAAATTTATCGGGGTTGCTTATCGCCGTTATTCCTGTTGCAAATAACCCAAACCATATCATTTGGATGAAGAATAAAAAAGCAAACAACATCCCTAAAGAGATTTTTTTCATAAGTGAAAGCTTATTGGTTTTGTTCACATCTACCATCGCTTGTATAATAATTAAATTGTTATATTATACGTTTATAGGTATTTTATGTGACAGCAAATTTAACTTTAAAATTCCCGAAATAGTATGAAGAAATTAGCAATTATCGCTATTTTACTGTTTTTATCGCTGAATTTAACATCCTGCATCAATATTACCCGTAATATTAAAGTCAATAAAGACGGTTCGGGTTCCGAAAACATGATGCTGGAATTCGATAAGACTTTCTTCGATATTATGGTCTCTTTTGCCACAATGGGCGATTCGACTAATGCGAATGCGATAAGAGATTCACTTTATGACGATGAGGACTTCATCTCGGGAATTAAAGAAAAACTCATCGGTGTACCCGGACTCACTCTGGAAAATATATATTCTGTCACAAACGCCGATTCATCCAAAACCATCTTCGCTAGCTATGCTTTTGACAATGTTGATAAGTTAGGTATCAGTATTTCGGATGATTCCGACCAGCTTCTGAGCGAAAAGATTGAAGTGAAATACACCGACAGAGGTGATGATATTCTGTTTACCTACACTGAATTGGAAGACCCTGAAGATGTAAACGGGCAGGATTCGACATACACTGCGATCATTGACGGCATTGCGGAATTGTTTAAAGGTAAGCAGGCTGTTTACAGCTTTGAATTCGATTACGACGTTATCTCTTCTAATGCAACAACACAGGACGGACGCAAACTCACGTGGATAGTTCCTCTCGATGAAAAAATGCGCAATAGGGAAAAGCTTCATCTCGAAGCCATACTGCAAAAATAAATTCTAATAAACCCTCGCGCCGTCTTTAAATGTCATCTCTACTTTCACGCCTTTTATTTCTTCCGGTGTCATCGCGAATAGGTCATCCAGGACGATCACATCGGCGATCTTTCCCTCTCTGAGACTTCCCCGGCTGTTCTCTTCACCCGAAGCGTATGCATTATTTATCGTATAGCAAGTCAGGCAGTCCTCTAACGGCATTCTGTACTCTCCGTAAAATGCATCGTCACTTCCCTCGACGTGTCTTGTCATTGCATAGTACATATTCACAAATGGACTCTCCCCCACCACCGGAAAATCCGTCCCGAAACACACATTCACACCCATACCGTATAATAGCTTGTATATGTGCGTCGTCTCGGGGTGCTTCAGCTTTTCCACTGCCGTCTTCGCGTCACTGAACATGTGCCACGGCTGGACCGACGCTATCACATTATACTTCTTGAACTTATCCAGATCATCCTTCCGTATATGCTGTGCATGCTCTATCCTGAATCTCCTGTCCTTTACACCTAGGTCCTTCACCAGGTGCTCATTATAATCCAGCAACTCCGTCACTGCTTTATCACCTATCGCATGCACCGACATCCTGTACCCATTCATGTCTATCATATCACCGTACTTCACAAAATCCCCCGAACTCACGAACTCCGTCACCGACCCGGAATACTCCCTCCCGTTATAGTTATCATGAAAATACGCTGTCTCACTCGTCAGTGACCCGTCATAGAATGCCTTCAGCGACATAAACTTTATCCTTCCCCCATACCTTTTAAACCTGTCCTTATACCCCTGCATATTCTCTATCTCCCTGAATGGAAGCCTCGAATCTATATACAAACCCAATTCATTCCTATTCAAAAGGCGATCTATCGCATCCAGGTCCTCCGGCAGTGTAATGTCCGATACTGCCGTTATCCCAAGGCTATTCAGTTTCGCCACCTGGTCTTTGAGGTCATTAGCAATTTCCTCCGTGGTTTTCTTCGGCGCGTTCATCCATACGAAATTCCTCGCTCCCTCCTTTACCTCCCCGGTCAACCTGCCGTTACTATCCGTCACCAGATCCTCCCCGCTAAATTCGCCCTTCTTATTTTCCAAACCTATCTGCTCTATCGCTTTCGAATTCAGTATCGCCGAGTGCAGGTCGAACCTTGAGATGAACACTGGTACGTCCGGGCACATCTCATCCAGCATATCCCTATCTATCACGAACTTCTCCCTGAAATTACTTTCCGAAAAATAACCTCCCTCTATCCAGCCGTCACTCTCAGCGCTGTATTTTTTCACCCTTTCTGCAAATTCATCTCGCGTCCTTACATCCCTCAGGTTCAGTTCCTTATTAACCAGCGCGCCCTTTATCAAATGGCAGTGTCCGTCCATAAATGCCGGCATTATCAGCTTTCCTTTTACGTCTATCATCTCATTGTAATCCGGGCTTCTGTCCACTGCCTCGGCATTACTGCCGGCGAAATCTATCTTTCCCGTCTCGGAATCGAATCCCACCGCTTCCGCGAAATACTTCCTGTAAAGCCATGCTTTACCGTTTATTAGTAATGTCTTCATACTCCAAAATATAAAATGCCCGTTAACTATTAAACTCAAATAAAAAAGGGGCATTCGCCCCTTTTGGAAATCCTGGTGATAAAAATTATTTTACTAATACCATTCTCTTTGTCTCTCTGAAATCTCCCGCCTCTATTCTGTAAAAATATACACCGCTCGCCAATGATGAACCGTTAAATTCCACCTCGTACTGCCCGATTTCTTTTCTCTCATTGACCAGCACCTTGGCTTCTTTTCCGGTAACGTCATATACTGTTATCTTTACATTCCCGCTCTTTGGTATGCTGAATTGTATCTTAGTGGACGGGTTGAATGGATTGGGATAGTTCTGGCTGAGCGAATACGTCTCTGCTATCTGGCTGATATTATGCACACCAACCACAATACTGCTCACGTCCGCTGAATATATCGACCTTCCGTGTGTTGCCGCCACCAGCAAATGCGTCGGCTGATGATAGTTTATGTCGAATACCGGTGAGTTCGGCAGTCCTGTGCCAACCGCCTGCCATGTCGCGCCTAGATTCGATGTATAATAAACTCCCGCATCCGTGCCAACAAATAATATCGAATCCCTCGTCTCTTCTATAATAATTGAATTTACTGGCACGTCGGGCAGGTTGCCTGCTATCGAAGTCCACGTCGCGCCGAAATCCGTCGTCCTGTAGATCCGTGGAGTGTTCTCATCGAGTGTGTACCCGCTCAGCGATACATACGCCGTCGCCGGGTTCCGCATATCCGTAACAACATCCGTCATATATCTGCTGGGAAGCGAGCCCGTCACATCTGTCCATGTCGTACCTGAATTTGTCGTGACCGATATCTTTGCGTCGTCCGTGCCGGTATATATCACCCGTGCGCCTCCGGTATATGGAGCAGACGAGATACACGTTATCGTTCCAAGCCTTCCGTTCTGACCGCGCGTAAGGTCCGGACTGATTGCCGTCCATGACGACCCCCTGTTAGTCGATCTGAATACCTTGTAAGTTCCTATGTAAAGTGTTGTCGAAATTTCTCTGTCGATTATGTACGGCGTGTTCCAGTTCGTTCTCGAAAAATCCACTCCGTTCCTTATCGAATTAAAGCTGTTACCGCCGTTGGTGCTTCTTCCTATCCCGCCGTTCTGCGATTCCGCGTACATTACGTTCGAATCATTATAATCTATCTTAAATACAAAGCCGTCTCCGCCGTAAAAATGATCCCAATCTGCAGTGCCGCCGGTCTTTGTTCCGACCGAACCGTTATCCTGAAGTCCGCCGTATTTTCTATCGGGTAGCTGGTAGTCGATATCCGATGCATAGAACTGGCTTATCGGAAGATCGTATGACTTATTCCAGTTAGTTCCTCCGTTTGTAGTTATGAACATCCCGCCGTCATTTCCGTTAAAGATGTTGCTCACATTTGAAGGGTTTATCCAGAGCGCGTGCATATCCGGATGTTGCTCGTCGAATGTTCCGCCGTATGCATCTGTTATATTCGTCCAGCTTGTCCCGCCGTTCGTGCTTCTATATGTATCCACGTCACCAACGTAAACTTTATTATGATCCGTTGGATCTACTTCTATCATCCCAAAATACCATCCGAAATTGGAAAACTCCGAATCTAATATTCCGTCCGGCATCCTCGTCCAGCTGGCTCCTTTATTTGTGGACATATAAAATCCTTCGAATACGTTATCCTGTGATGCCGATGAAGTGTTCGATACTTTTCTATACAGCGTGTATACGTAATTTGGATTTGAAGGCGCCACTGCGATACAGATCCTGCCTATGTTAGCCGCAGGTGCCGGCAATCCGTTCGTTATCCTTGCCCATGTTGCTCCTGCATCGGTGCTCATATAAACTCCGCTCGATACACCGCCTGCCTTCCTGAAAGACGGTCCTCTCAATCTCTCCATCATTGCCGCGTAAACACGGTTGGAATCCGATGGATCTATTGCCACGTCCACCGCGCTTGTCGAATCGTTTAGATAAAATACCTGCGTCCAGTTCAGTCCGCCGTTTACCGACTTATAAATTCCTCTGTTAGTTCCCTTTGAATACAATCCCCCGCCCGATGCCGCGTAAATGGTGTTAGGGTTTTGTGGTGAAATGGAGATCTCACCCAATGACATTGTGCTGTCCAGACCGACAAGTGTCCACGTGTCGCCCTTGTCTGTTGATTTCAGCATTCCAAATCCGGGATATACTTCCGTCGCGTTGTTTGCTTCACCTGTCCCGCAATATATTATGTTGGGATTCAGCGGATCCATTTTCAAACTTCCTACCGAGAGACTGGAAACAAAGTCCGTCTTAGGCTCCCAGCTTACTCCGCCGTCTGTGCTCTTTATAATACCGCCTGCCGCCGCGCCTGCAATAATAATGTTCGTATTTCCCGGATCCACTACTATTGCGGTTATCCTTCCGCCGATATTATACGGACCGCTGGCAGTCCATGTCAGACCCAATGGATTATCCCTTTCCATTGACATCTTCCTCTCCACTGCATCGAAGTATTTATGAAAGGGAATGTTCCCGTTTTGGTCTGCCCTCTGGTTGTAAAAATAATCCGAAGGCATGTATTTATTGTCTGATCCCTCGTTCTCTTCTTCGTATTCCTCATGCGAACCCAGAAATTTCACACCTGCAAATACTACCCCCGTTAAAACTATTACTAGTAATATTCTTTTCATCTTTTAATTTGTTTGTACTCTTGCTTCACGAAAATATTTTACGGACGTTCCCAGGTAAACTGCAATAAGTATCCTTATCACTGCCCAGAATATAGAACCCGCTCCCCCTGCCATCGCCATAACACCGATACCCATCAATACCTCCAGCACTATAAGTGTGATTGCGATATACAAAGCCGTTACGGAAGGCTTCTTTACCATCAATGCCAGGAAAACATAGACAAATCCTAAGAACAAATAAATAAAACCGTATATCAATCCATCCGCCCTTGCGCTTGCTTCACCGGAAAGAAAGACCACCGCGAATACTGCTCCAAGTATATCCAGGACCGCAAGCAAAATTAGCAATCCGAAACAACTCCTTATCCTGCTCGACGGGTCTGCATTCGAACCTTCCAGCGGCTTTCCGTCACGCAGTATCTCAAACCCTGAATCCATTAACCCCACGTTGAGCCTCACATACAGCCGTGAGCCGTCCTTTAGAGTTACTTCCCTTCCTTCTCGTAATGCTTCCTTACCCTCTATCGTTCCTATTACATCGCCATCCTGCCTTATTGTAAAATCCTTCCACCCGATCCCCCATGAAAATTCCAGGTTCTTGGGACCGTCTTTTTCTAATGCAAATGATTTTTTCAATATTCCCGCGTTGATTTATTAAAAAGAAAGGGGGTATCTCTACCCCCTCCGTTATAAATTAAATAAATTTATCTTTTTATTCAGGGTTATTTAACCAATACCATTCGTTTCGTTTCTACAAAGTTCTCCGCTCTTATTTCGTAATAATATACTCCGCTCGATAATTTCGATCCGTCGAATACTACCGAGTAACTTCCCGCTTTCTGAACACCGCTCACTAGTTGCGATACTTCCCTTCCGAGCATGTCATAAACCTTTAATGTTACGGCCTGGTCTTTCGGAATAGAGAAATTGATCGTCGTTGACGGATTGAATGGATTCGGATAGTTCTGGCTCAGATCATAGCTTACTGGGATCTGACCGTTTCCGGTTATTCCCGTGCTTCCGTCATAGCCTAATATACATATATCATCCACGTACCATCCGTCCAGGTTGGTGCCGTTATCGGATCTGAAATAAAATCTCAGCTTAACACTGTTATTCCTGTATTGTGATATGTCTATATCTTCCTGCTTCCACGTGCTCATTGTTCCGTCATATAGAGGCTGTCCGTTCGGCTGGAAACTTCCGCTTCCCGGCTTTGTAAACTTACCCTGTAACGCTGTCCATGACGTTCCGTTATTGGTACTGATCTGCACCTGTCCGTAATCCCATCCGCTCTCCGTTGCATACCTTGTGTTAAACATCAGCTTAATGATATTCAGTGTATTGCTCAGAGGAATAGGTGTATTAAGTGTAAGTGTATTGGTTACGTTCGAACTGTAATTTCCAAACGGGCTGTCAGTATATGAAAACGGAGGTGACACAAAGTCGCTTGTCGTGGTCGCCCATGTATTGTTAGCGTTAGGCCCTGATGCGGTCCATAGTGGGTTAACGCTCACCACAGTATCTTTGAATAATATTGTTGGAGTACCGAGTATAAACGACATAGTGTCTCTTGATACTATGTTCGTTCCCAGCTTTATA